>DATAIW010000112.1:0-10335 GCA_036262455.1 Candidatus Limnocylindrales bacterium
CGATCACGCGATACGTCCAGGCGTCGAAGCGGTCCGGGTCGCGGAGCTTCGGCAGGTCGTTCCAGATGCTGATCAGGGCCTGCTGGAGGGCGTCCTCGGCGAGGTACTGGTCGCGCAGGATCCGGTAGGCGATCCCGTAGAGGCGGTTCGACGCGTGTCTGACGAGCGTGTCGAACGCTTCATGCTCGCCCTTCGCCGCCCGGCGGACGAGCTCTCGTTGATCCATCGCAGCCCCTCGATCGATGTCGCCCATCGGGCGTCAGCGAGTATGAGGCGACCGGACGGCCGGTCCTTCAATCTTCGTCGCGCACGCCGGCCGCGGTGGCCGGCCCCAGGTGCGGGCCGGTCAGGCCGCCGCGCAGAGCTCGACGATCGAGCGGCGCGTGTGAAGGGTCGCGAAGTCCAGGCGAAGCAGCGCGTGGATCCGGCTGCGACGATGGCCGAGGGTCGCGCACTCGAGCCAGAGCGCGTTGTCGCGCTCCGCGACGATCGTCGGCTCGCCGCACTGCTGGCAGAACGGGTTGACTCGCTCCGCGGCTTCGATCCGCTCGAGAAGGTCCTGGTTGTTGAACATCGGGATGGCTCCTTGCCATGAAACGGTACGGACCGTATCGTAACATCGAGATGGTGACGCGGCAAGGTCCCGGGACCGGGACATTCGGACCGAAACGGGGGCCGAATGGTCACGTCGAGGTCGCAATTCGGCCTCCTGGCCGCCCACGGAGCGATGTCGCCAACCGGGCGATCCTCGATGCCGCCCGCGACCTCCTGGTCGAGGAGGGATTCACGCGACTTCGACTCGAGCATGTCGCCGCCCGGGCCGGGGTGGGCAAGGGCACGATCTATCGACGCTGGCCGTCGAAGGAAGCGCTGACCCTCGAGCTGGTCCTGGACCTCGCCGCTCCGCATCTCGAGATCACCGATGCCGGCGACACGCGGGCCGAGCTCGTGGCGGCCGTCCGCAATCCGCTCGAGGCGATCACCGGCACGCCGTGGGGCCCGGTCATCCGGGCGATGCTGTCGCAGATCGCGGGCAACCCGACGATCGGCGATCCGTTCCGGGCTTCGGTCGTGGCCCGTCGCCGGGCAGAGGTGTCCCACGTCATCGAGCGGGGGATCGCGCGCGGCGACCTTCGACCCGATGCCGACGCGTCGATCGCGACCGAGCTCCTCGTCGGGCCGGTCTACTTCCGGCTCGTGTTCGGCGGATCACTCGACGCCGAGTTCGCGGAGCGCGTCGCCGACGCCGTGTTGCGCGCATTCGCGGTCGACTGACCGGGAGGCCCGGGCCGGATGCGGGCCATCGTGACCGTCCGATCGGTCGGTTCGGACTGTCGACCGGACCCTGACCGTGGTCCACACTGAGCGACATGCAGACTGTCACCCCAGCCGAGGCCGTTGCCGGGATCAGCAGCGGCGACCAGATCTACCTCCATTGCGCAGCCGCGACCCCCGAGGTCCTGCTCGAAGCCCTCGTCGAACGGGCGCCCGAGCTTCATGACGTCGGGGTCGTCCATCTCCACTGCGAGGGGCCCGGCCCGCATCTCGCCCCGGAGATGGCCCCGCACTTCCGACATCGGGCGCTGTTCATCGGACCCAACGCGCGCGCAGCCGTCAATTCCGGGCGAGCCGACTACGTTCCCGTCTTCCTCTCGGACGTGCCGCGGCTCTTCCGATCGGGGGCGCTGCCGCTCGACGCGGTGTTCGTCAATGCGACGCCGCCCGATGCCCACGGGTTCTGCTCGCTCGGCACCTCGGTCGAGGCGATGCATGCCGCGATCGCCGCTGCCCGGACGGTCATCGTCCAGTTCAACTCCTCGATGCCGCGAACTCTCGGCGAAAGCTTCATCCATGTCGACGAGATCGACTACGCGGTCGAGGTCGACCAGCCGCCGTACCCCCTCCATCAGCCGGTCATCGGCGAGATCGAACAGCGGATCGGCGAATTCGTCGCCGATCTCGTGCCCGATGGGGCGACTCTCCAGCTCGGGATCGGGGCGATCCCGTCGGCGGCGGCCCTCCACCTCCGCCACCGGAAGGACCTCGGCGTCCACACCGAGATGTTCAGCGACGCAGTCGTCGACCTCGTCGAGGCCGGCGCGATCACCGGCGCCCTCAAGGAGCGCAACCGGGGCAAGATCGTGACCGCGTTCCTGATGGGCTCGCAGCGGCTGTACGACTTCGTCGACGACAACCCGATGGTCGAGATGCGCTCGGTCGACTTCACCAACGACACCCATGTCATCCGCTCGTTCGCAACGATGACCGCGATCAACTCGGCGATCGAGGTCGACGTGACCGGTCAGGTCGTCGCCGATTCGATCGGGGATCGTTTCTACAGCGGTGTCGGCGGGCAGATGGACTTCATCCGTGGCGCCGCTCTCGCCGAGGAGGGCCGAGCCATCATCGCCCTGCCCTCGACAGCCGCCAACGGGACCGTGTCGAGGATCGTGTCGCATATCAAGCCAGGTGCCGGCGTCGTCACGACGCGCGCCCACGTCCGGACGGTCGTCACCGAGTTCGGCGTGGCCGAGCTGTTCGGGCGGAGCATCCGCGAACGGGTCGAGGCGCTGATCGCGATCGCCCACCCAGATCATCGCGACGCCCTGCGCTTCGAGGCCCGCAGGACGCACGCGATCTGACGCTCATGGCCTCTGGGGTCAGCTCGACCTCGGGCCCGACGGGTCCGGGCATCCCGGACGATCTCTGGCGTTCCGGGCGCCGACTCCAAGGGGATTCTGCCACCGCTCCCCGTGCTCCGGACGCTCGACGACCCGCCCTGTGACCGGCGGGTCGTCGCCCTGTTGGAGGGCCGGAGGTGGGACCGGGCCGTCGCCGGCCAGGGTCGGGGTGCGAGGCCGTCAGACGCGGCCCTTCGGCACCGTATGCCAGTAGGTCTTGTTGAAGACGATCTTGCCGAGATGCCAGAGCCGATTCGGGGTCGGCGGCTTCGGCGGATGGAGGTAGTCGAACTGGAGCAGGGTGCCCTTCCCGTCGCCGATCTCGAAGAAACACATGACCTTGCCGTGATACTCGGCGTGCTTGCCGGTCGGCTCCCGGCCCAGGACCGCGGCGGCGATCCGCTCAGCGACCACGGGGGCCTCGAAGTGGGCTGTCGAGCCGGCCTTGGACAGCGGCAGGTCCGTCGCGTCGCCGAGGGCGTACACGTCGGGCCGGCCACCGACGCTGAGCGTCTCGCGGTCGGTCGGCAGCCAGCCTCCCGGCGCCGGAGCGAGCCCCGAGTCCATCAGGAACTGCTGGCCCTTGTGCGGCGGAACGAGGATCAGGAGGTCGTAGGGCAACTCCTCGCCCTCGAGGCTGAGGACGACCTTGCGCTCTGCGTCGATCGCCTCGACGTTGAAGAACGTGTGGAGCTCGATGCCCTTCTCGGCGAGGATCGGCGTCGCCATCTCGGAGACGCTCTCGATCGTGAACGCCCGCCCGATCGGCGAGCAGAAGTCGATCGTCGTCTTGTCGCGCAGGCCGCGCTCGCGGAGCTCGCTCTCGATGAGGAACGAGACCTCCAGCGGCGCCGGCGGGCACTTGTAGGGCATGCCGGCGATCCCGATCACGATCCGCCCGCCCGTGAACCGGTCGAGGGCGGCCCGCAGATCGGCGGCGGCCTCGGCGCTGTAGAAGTGGTAGGCCTCCGAGGTGAAGTGCTCGATCGACTCGGGCACGATCCGCGACCCGGTGGCGAGGACCAGGTGGTCCCAGCGCAGCGCGTTGCCATCGGCCAGCTCGACGAGCCGCGTCTCCTCGTCGATCCCGACGACCGTCCCGACGACGAGGTTCACCCGCTTGTCGAGGAGACCGCGCTCGGGACGGTGGAGGTTGGCGGCGCGTTCGCCACCCATCGCGATGTACATGAAGCCGGGCTGGTAGACGTGCTCGCCGGTGGTGTCGACGACGGTGATCGTCGCGGTCCCGGCCTTGAGCTGGCGGCGGAGCTTGCGGGCGAGGAGGTTGGCGGTCAGCGTGCCGCCGACCCCGCCCCCGAGGACCAGGATGCGATCCATCGGGTTCATCAACGCATCTTCTCGACGACGATCTCGTCATAGCCGTCCCGGGCGGTCACGCCGATCAGCCGGTGACCGGCTTTCTCGATCCACTTCGGGATGTCGCTCCGGCTGCCGTTGTCGGAGGAGAGGACCGCGAGGACGTCGCCGACCTGCGACTCGCGGATCGCCCGGATGAGCTCCATGAGGGGCCCGGGGCAGAAGCTGCCGCGGGCGTCGATCGTGCGGGAGGCCGCTGCGGCGGCAGGGGTGGTGGTCGCGTCGAGCATCGCTCGTTCCTTCCTAGATGAAGAGCGAGGCGTTGGCCTCGGTCATGATCTCGATCGCGGTCGCGGCGCCGGCCGGGTCGGCCATGCCGTCGATCAGGTCCTCGCGCTTGAGACCGAACATGTCCATCGACATCTGGCACGGGATGAATTCGACGCCGAGGGCCTGGCAGGCCTCGAGCAGCTCGCGCGGCGAGGCGATCTGGTACTGCTTGCGGAGCGTTCCCATCATCCACGGGCCCATGCCCATGAAGTTCATCTTGCTGAGCTTGAGATGGTCGATCCCGGGGCGGTTCATGGCGGACATCATCCGCTGCTTCCAGTTATCGCCGGTGATCCGGACGCCGTCCTTGACGAACGGCAGGAGGCCCCAGAAGGTCACGAAGACCTTGCACTGGACGCCGGACGCCGCGGCGGCGGACGACAGGATGAGAGTCGGCCAGATCCGGTCGAGCTCGCCCGACCAGTTGACGATGACCATCTGCTTGGTCTTCGGCTCGATCGGAGCTTCCTGGGGCGCGACGACGGGTGCCGGCGGGGGGGTGATGGTCGGTGCGAGCGTGGGCTCTGCGACGAGGGTCATCGTGGTCACTCAGGCCTTCCGGAGGACGAAGCGGAAGACCGCTGCGTCGGAGCTGGATTCGAGGAGCGGGTTGCCGGTCGTCCGCGACCAGGCGGCAAAGTCCTTGACGGAGCCCGCATCGGTCGAGATCACCTCGAGCGTCTGGCCCGAGACCATCGTCTTCATCATCTGGGCCGTCTTGACGATGGGCATCGGACAGGCCAGCCCTCGGGCATCGAGGGTCTTGTCGATCTGGGTGAGTTCCATGATTGCCTCCTTCGGCAGTCGATCGCGCTGGGCGGTCAGATGAAGACGACCGGTCCGTTGCCGGCGTTGAGATGGAACGCGGTCACGCCCTCGACGCCATCGACGAGCGGATCGAGGTCGGCTGGGCCGATCCCGAGCAGGTCCATCGAGAGCGAGCAAGCCTCGATGTCGATCCCGCCGAGGTCCTTCGCCTGGCGGAACGTCTCGGCCCAGCTCTGCTGGCCGGCCGCCGTGAGCGCCTCGACCTGCCGCCGGCCCTCCTCTCCGGCCTCCGGCGCGAGGCCGTGGGACCGCTCGATCCGGTCCGCCCGGAACGCGTCGAGCGCCCAGTACTGGAGGAAGACGTTCACCGGCCGGCCGAGCGCGGCGGCGCCGGCGCTGAGCACCGCGGCCGCCTGCAGCTTGTCGTCCGTGCCGGAGAACAGGATCAGGTTCAGGGGCTCGTCCATCTGGTTCACCTCGTGGGGGCCGTCGCCAGGGCGAGCGGCCGATCGGGAGCGGAAGGGGCGTCCGGATCGACCGGCGAGCCGGCCTCCGGGGAACGGGTTCCGGCGGGCAGCCGGGCAACGCCCGACAGCCCGCCCAGGCGTTCGAGCCGGCGGGCGAGGACGCCGCGCATCAGCCCGCAGGCGGCAACGATCTCGGGATCGCTGAGTCGGTAGCGGACTTCGCGTCCGTTGCGCTCGGCCTCGACCACACCGACCGCGCGCATGACCGCGAGGTGCTGGGAGGCGTTCGGCTGGCTGATCCCGACATCGAGGGCGATCCGCCCGACTTCGACCGGGCCGCCGACGAGGCGGTGGATGATCTGGAGCCGGCGGGGATTGGCGAGCGTTCGCATGATCTCGGCCTGGAGAATGTCGATCTCGTCCATGACTGGAGCATCGACTCATGCGCACATGCGCAGGAGTGCCATCCCGGCCCAAGACGGCGGGCCGAACGGCCCATCGTTCGAACGGACCTCCTCGGCCCAGCCCGGCGGGCCCTCCGAGCGATCGTCGGTTCAGGTCCCGGCGGCGTCCGGCCGGGACGCCATCACGACCCGCAGGCGCGACGACGCCGCCCGCGACTGGCGCGGACGGCGTGGGGCTCGTCGCTCCTCCGTCGGGTCGTGCCCGGGGCGGATCGAAATCCGCGGGCTCGGGCGCAGGACCCTGGTTGTGGGGTTCAGTGGGTCACGATCACCGTGGCTTCGGCGTGCGTCGCGACATGCTCGCTGACACTGCCGCTGAAGAACCGACCGAGGGCGCCCTGGCCGCGCGAGCCGATCACGATCGTGTCGAAGTTCCGCTCGGCCGCGATTCGCTCGATCGTCCAGGCGGGGTCGCCGTACGGTTCGATGAGCTCCGGCTCGATCCCTTGCTGCCGGAGGCGATCCTGGGCGTCGCGCAGCTCGTCCGCATGGACGCTGCGATCGTCCCACGGGTCGACGCCCATGGCCATGGCCCGGATCGGGACGACGCTGATGACGCCGACGAAGGCTCCGAACCGCGTTGCCAGGTCGACGGTCGTTTCGAGGGCCCGAACGGCGGGCTCGCTGCCGTCATAGGCCAACAGGATGCGCTTCATGGTCGACCTCTCTTTCGTTCCGGCGCGGTCGCACAACGGCGGCTCGTGCCGGATCTGACTCGAGCATCGTCCCGGCGCGGCCCGGTGGCGAAGGTCCGAGGTCATGCGATTGCAGGCCGAACGGACCATTCGGCGCCCGGACCATTCCCGAGGCCGAGACCACCTTCGAGCCCGCGGAGATCCCGGGTTCGGCCGGCCGGTCAGGCGGCGGAGCGCACCACGCCGAGGTCGATCCGGACCTCGATCACGCCGGCTCCGATCGGGACAGCCACGCTCGGCAGGCCGAGGCTGGTCAGCAGTCGCTGGATCGCCGGGTTGTCGGCGAGCATCGTGGCGGCCAACGTCCGGAACCCGTCCTTGCGCGCCCACACGACCGCGGCATCGACCAGCTTTCGACCGATCCCGCGTCCCTGCATCTCGTCCGCGACGGCGACCGCGACCTCCGCGGTCGCCGGTCCTTCCGGCTCGACGCAGACGTGGCCGACGATCCGGTCGGGGTGGGCCGCCGGTCCGACGACCGCGACGAAGCCCTCGCGATGGGCGTGATCGGGCGAGCAGAAGTAGGTCGACTGGTTGTCGCCGATGCCGTTCGTCGGCCCGAGGAAGCGCGTCCGCCGGCTCTCGTCGGAAAGGCCTGCGTAGAACTCCTGCAGGCGGTCGTGGTCGTGCGGGGTGATGCGCCGGATGCGGATCACGGTCGCGGGCCGTCGCGCCCGGGACGCCGCCACTTCCTCGCGCGTGGGGTGCGACGCATCGACGCCCGGAATCGGAGCGATCGACCGGAACTGGTGCATGGGCTGACGGTACCCGCCGGCGCCCGGTCCGGCGAGAGGCCCAACGGCCCGGCCGCAGGGTCCGATCGGATCGAACGGCCGATCGACGTCGCACGGAGGGCCGAACGGCTCATGGCGGCGGTGCCCCGGAGGCGTAGCGTGATGGCCCGCGCAACGGGCCCACGGACCCGAGCGACGCGGCGAGGAGGACGGAACGACATGGCGACCGTGACGGCCCGCCGACGGCGTGCCATCGAGCATCTCGTGGCGACCGACTTCGCCCGGGATCGGCTCGCCCGCGCGGCGTTCGACGTCCTGGCGGATGGCCTCGACCTGGGGCCGATCGCCATTCGCACGCCGGCAGATCGAGCGTGGGTCCGGAACGCGATCGCCGGCCCGATCCAGCAGGCCGCCGACCATGCACTCGACCGGCTCGTCGACGAATTGATCGACACGTTCGCCATTGGCCGCCCGGACCTGGTCGCCCGGATCCTTGCAGCCGCTCCCGACAGCCCGGATCTCGGTCCGGGATTCGTCGAATGGCGGGTCGAGTTCGGCGCGCCGTTCCGGCCCGCCGCGCGGGACGACGGCGCGCTCCCGGCGCTCCCGGCGATCCCGGACGGGGTTCCTGCCCGGGTCGCGGTCCTTCGCTAGCCGATCAGGCGACCGACGCCGCCCGAGCCTGGGCGATCAAGCTCGCCGCTTCATCGATCGGGATCGCGAAGCCCAGACCCTCGGCGCTCGACGCGGTCGCGGTGTTGACGCCGACGACCTGGCCGATCGCGTTGAGGAGCGGGCCACCGCTGTTGCCGGGGTTGATCGCGGCATCGGTCTGGATCAGGCCGCTGAGCGTGACCGGCCGACCCGTCTGCTCGTCCTGAACGGTGATCGTCCGGTCGAGCGCGGAGATGATCCCCTTGGTCACAGTCTCGGTGTAGGTGCCGAGCGGGCTGCCGATGGCGATCGCGGTCTGGCCGACCTCGATCCCGGTCGACGGGCCGATCGTCGCCGGCGTGAGACCGGTGGCCTCGATCTTGACGAGGGCCAGGTCACGGGTGTCCGAGACGGTGACGACCTTCGCGGGATAGTCCGTGCCGTCGGCCATGGTCGCGGTCAGCGACGTCGACCCCTCGACGACATGGCGATTGGTCAGGGCGTACCCGTCGGCGGTGAGGATGATCCCCGAGCCGACCCCGGTCCCGACGACGCCGAATGCTCCGCGCCCCCCGCCGATCTGCGACGTGAGCGTCACGACCGAATCGCGGGCCGACACGACAACGGCGGTGATGTCCTCCTGCTGGACCGTCGTGGTCCCGCCGGTCGCGGTCACGGCGGCGTTCGCCGTCGGGGCCGTCGCGGCGGCCGGGGTCGATGAACCCGGATGGACGAGGCTGACGATCGCCGCCGTCGATCCGGATGCGAGCACGGCCGACAGGAGCGCCGTCGCGACGACGGTTCGAACCGAGCTGCGGCGACCGGGCGTCCTGACCGGAGCGCCGAGCTGGCCCGGCTCGCGAGCTTCGAACTGCGGCGCGGTTACGGAGGGCTCCGGGTCCCGCCACGACCAGCCGGCCGGATTCCCGAGGTGCTCGCGAGCCGTGGTCGCCCAGTCGGCGGACGAGTGCCCGATCGGACCGGCGTCGCCGGTCGACTGCGGGGCTGGTCGGTTCCATGGATCGACGCTGCGGGTCGCATCCGCCGGGGCGGACGGCGTCCATGGGGCGGGCGTCGTCGATGGATCGTTGAACGCGGCCGGGGTCGCGGGATGAGTTGACCCTGGGTCGATCGGCGGGTTGGGGTCGTTCGGCTGCATCGCGGGTGGTCTCCGGTCGCGGACGGGCGGATCGTGTCACGTCTGATGGAACCGCGTGGGACTGAGAAGGTCCTGAGATGCCACGCCATGCGGGCGGGTCACCGCGATCGTCGTTTGGGGTCACGGTCTTTCCGCGGTCGGGCGCTGGCGCGGGAACGCGCGGGACCGAACTGGTCCCGCGCGTCCCGGCGCTGCGAATGGATCCCGATGGATCAGCCGACGGGGCTGCCGGAAGCGTCGGGCGCGGGCGAGGCGTCCGAACCCGGGCCGGGCACCATGTCGTGGCCGCGACCCTTGCCCGGATTGCCGGCGCCGATCGCGCGGGCGTCGATCGAGCCGTCGGCCCGCTGGGTGCCCTCGACGACGACGGCCATGCCGGCCTTGACGTCCGACAGCTTGGCGCCGTCGACGCCGGCGACCCGGATCGTCGTATCTGAGCCGACGTGAACCGTGACCGTCGTCCCGTCGCGCCGGCTGAGCGTGATCGTGTCGGCGCTCGTGACCGTCACGGTACCGATCACGTGCGGCAGGTGGACCCAGACGGAGCTCGCCGTCAGCGTGCCGTCGGAGGCTCGTTCTCCGGTCGCGGAGATCGACGAGCCGACGGTCACGTCAGCGCGCTTGCCGTCCGCTTCCTCGACCTGATAGGCGGTGGAGCCCGTCGTCCTGATCGTCTGCGAGGTGCCGTCGCGCAGGGCGATGGTGATCGTGTCCGTGCCGACCGCGGTCACCGTCCCGGCGACCTCGGGCAGGACGATCTCGATCGCCGTGATCGCGTACGTCCCGTCGGCGTTGCGGCTCTCGGAGAAGCGGACGACGTCGCCCACGCCGATGTCGGCGAGCGTGGCCGCGGCCCCGCCCTTCGTGATCGTGGTAGCGGTCGTGACGGCGATGGTGCGCGTCCAGCCATCGTCCGTCGCAAGCGACACGTTCGATCCGGAGACCGCGGTCACGGACACCTGTCCGAACCCGCGGACCCCCATGCGGCCAGGCCAAGGGACCGGGCGGGCCCGGCCGCATGGGGGTCCGCGGGTTCGGACAGGTGTCCGTGACCGCGGTCTCCGGA
>DATAIW010000113.1:0-3556 GCA_036262455.1 Candidatus Limnocylindrales bacterium
GCGGGTCACGAGCGGCGACTCCACCGCGGTCCTGCCCGGGTGTTCGACTCCGAGGGCGAGTGCTACGCGGCGGTTCGCGATCGCCGGATCGTCGCCGGTGACGTCGTCGTCATCCGCTACGAGGGTCCCGTCGGTGGGCCCGGGATGCAGGAGATGCTGAGCGTGACGGGTGCCCTCGTGGGCGAGGGACTGGGCGACACGGTGGCCTTGATCACCGACGGCCGGTTCTCGGGCGGCACGCATGGCCTGATGATCGGCCACATCGCGCCCGAAGCCGCCCTCGGCGGACCGATCGGCCTCGTCGAGGAGGGCGACGAGATCGCCATCGACGTCGACGCCCGGCGCCTGGACCTTGCCGTCCCGGCCGAGATCCTCGAGCAGCGGCGCGGCCACTGGACAGCGCCCGCGCCGCGCTACACGAGCGGCGTCATGGCCAAGTACGCAGCGCTCGTCTCGTCGGCTTCCGAGGGCGCGGTGACGACCGGCCGACGGATGACGGAAGCCCTCCAGCGCACGGGCGCTGCCGACTCGGCGGCGAGCGCGTTCGGCGACGCGGCGGTCACGGCCGGATGACGGTCCGGATCGGGTTCAAGACCTCGCCGCAGGACGTCGACTGGGCCACGCTCGATGCCACCTGGGCGCGGGCCGGCGAGCTGGCCGGCGGGCCGGACGGCGAGTTCGACAGCGGCTGGCTCAACGACCACCTGACGAACCTGGATGTGGCCGCGCCGGGGCCGTCGCTCGAGGCGCTGACCCTGCTCGCGGCGCTCGTCCATCACGTCCCGGGGATGACCGTCGGCCACGCGGTCCTGTCGAACACCTTCCGCCATCCGATGCTTCTCGCGAAGGCCGCCACCGTCCTCGACCACGCGACCGGCGGGAGGTTCGTCGTGGGCCTCGGGGCCGGCTGGTTCGACGGCGAGCACGTGCCGTTCGGGATCGACCTGCCGCCGATCGGCCCGCGGATCGACCGGCTCGTCTCGGCGGTCGACACCCTCCGGGCGCTCTTCTCCGCGGAGGCCGCGGTGGCGCCCGGGGTGACCCGTCCGGATCCGTTCTACCCGCTGGCCGGTGCCGTCAACGCGCCGCCGCCGCTCACGCCCGGCGGCCCGCCGCTGTACCTCGGGGGCCAGGGCCCACGCGGCATCCGGCTCGCGGCACGAGCCGCCGCCGGCTGGCTCCTGCCCGGAACCCACGCCGGCAACGTCCCCTACTTTGCCGGGAAGCGGGCCGAGCTCCTCGACGCCCTCGCGGCCGAAGGACGGGACCGCGGGGGCTTTGACTTCGTCGGCCAGGTCTCGACCGGGCTGACGGCGACAAGCAGGCGCGAGGCGGTCGAGGCGGCCATCGGCCTCGTCGGCGCCGGCGCGACGCACCTCATTCTCGGCATGCCGGCGGCCCTCGGCCCCGACGGACTCGACGAGGTCGTCCGCGACTGCCTTCGGCCCCTGCGCGATCGCCTCGGATGATCCATGCGCGACCCCGCCGATCGGGCGATGATGACGCCATGACCGTCCCGCCCGATCCAAAGGCGTACGACACGGAGCGCAATGCAGCCGCCCGCAAACGCGGCCTCTCGACGCCGTACATCCCGGGCGGTCGGGACCCCGACCAGGCGCACGCCGAGGCCCAGGATCGCCGCTATCTCCGGATCCTGCTGATCATGGTCGTCGTCATCGTCCTCGGCGGGTTCGTCGTCGGGATCCTCGCCGCACTTGCCGGGCTCGACGCCCTCGTGGGCGGCTCCGGCTGACGATGCCGACGACGCACATCCTGCCCTCGACGACCCTCGCCGACGGCGTCCTGGAACGGGCGAGCGAGGAGCTCGTCGAGACTCTTCGATCGCTGATCCGGATCCCCTCGATCAACCCGGTGCCCGCCGACACGCCAGACGGCGAGACACGCGCGGCGCACTGGATCGCCGCCGCCCTCGCCGACGCCGGGGTCGTGCCGGAGGTCCTCGAGGCGGTGCCCGGCCGCGGCTCGGTCTTCGCCCGCCTCCGCGGCGACGATAGCGGCGGCGAGCCACTCCTGCTCCTCAGTCACCTCGACGTCGTGCCCGCGCCCGCCGAGGGGTGGACCCACGACCCGTTCAGCGGCGATGTGGCCGCTGACTACGTCTGGGGTCGCGGCGCCGTCGACATGAAGAACCTCCTTGCCATGGAGCTCACGGTCGTCCGGATGCTGGCCGCCGAGGCCCGCGCCGCCGGCCGCGACCCCGCGACGGACCCGATCCCCGGTCTGACCCGCGACGTCCTCTTCGCCAGCACGGCGGACGAGGAGGCGGGCGGTCTCAACGGCATCGGCTGGATCGTCGCCGAACGCCCGGATCTGATCCGGGCGGCCGCTGCGATCAATGAATCCGGCGCGGTCGCGACCACGTTCGGCGACCGCCGCTTCTACCCGATCGGCGTTGCGGAGAAGGGCTACGCGGTCTATCGGCTGACCGTCCGCGGGACGTGGGGCCACGGCTCCATGCCGCGTGACGACAACGCCGCCGTTCGTGCGGCGACGGCGGTGACCCGGCTGGCGGTCCAGGGCGGACCGCGCCCGACCGAGGTGATGCAGACATTCCTCGGCGGTGTCGCCGACCAGCTCGACGGCGAGCACGCCCGGCTCCTGCGGGCGCTCGCGAGCGACGACCCTCGACTCGGCGAGGCGGCCCTTGACGCCATCTGCGATCCGATGCCCGCTCGCGTGGTCCGGGCTCTCCTGCGCGACACCGTCAGCCCGAACATCATCCACGCCGGGGTGAAATACAACGTCATCCCGGGCGAGGCGACGATCGAGCTCGACTGCCGGCTGCTGCCGGGCACGACCGAGGCCGACATGCGCGAGACGATCGTCGGGCGGCTCGGCGACCTGGCCGCCCACATCGATGTCGATCTCGTGATCCACGCGCCACCGGTCGCGGCTCCGGCGCACGGCGACTTCTACGACCTCCTGGCGGCCACGATCGTCGACCACGACCCGGCCGGGATCCCGCTCCCGTTCATGGTCCCGTTCGCGACCGACGCCAAGCACACCGCCGCGCTCGACGTCCCGACCTACGGCTTCTCCCCGCTCCGTCTCGACCCCGAGGAACGGTTCATGGAGCGCTTCCACGGGGTCGACGAACGGGTCGGGATCGACGCGCTGCGCTGGGGATTGCCCGTCCTGTACGACGTGGTCCGCCGCTACTGCGGCTGATCGGACCCGGCCGGGCGCTCCGCGGAACGCGGTTCAGCGGCGCGCATCGTCGCAGCATCCAGGGCGACCCGGCATGCCCGACCCGCTGCTACTCCGTGCGGTTCTTGATCAAGCGTCCGCGGCGCGAGATCGCGTGGGTCGCCAGGGCGGCGACGCCCATCGCGATCAGCGCCCGCTCCGCAGTCGGCATCGGTCGGACGGCCGACAGGAACTGATCCGCCCGAGCCCGATCGACCACCCGCAGAAGCGCCGCCCCTCGCGGCGTCAGCTGGAGCGTCCGCTGGCGGCGGTCCTCCTCCTCGACCCGGCGCTCCACGAGGCGTCGCCGGACCAGCCCGTCCACCAGCCGGCTCGTCGCCGACGGTGA
>DATAIW010000114.1:0-2355 GCA_036262455.1 Candidatus Limnocylindrales bacterium
TCAGCGGTGAGCGCGCTCGGCATCGTCGGAGTTGCGACCGAGCCACGCACGCTGAAGCCCGCGCTGACTCGCCGGGTGAGTCAGCCGCCAGCCGCGACAGCCGCGTGACTGCGTTCGTCGCGCTGGGGCGAGGAGGGCAAGGCGCCGCCGAGGACCGCAGCAAAGCAGGCTCGGATGCCCGTAAGCGAGGACCGCAGGCCGCAACGCCGCCATCAGCGTTCCAGCGCGACAGCCCTAGGAGGCGGGGATCTCGGTGAGCCAGTGGGCGTACGCCGGCAGGCGGCCGCGGACGGCGTCGAAGTAGCGCTCCTTCACGAGCGACGTGATCGGGCCGATCTCGCCCGAGCCGATCGGGCGGTGGTCGATCTCGGTGACCGGCGAGATCTGGACACCGGTCCCGCAGAGGAACATCTCGTCGGCCACGTACAGCTCGGAGCGGTCGATCGAGCGAACCTCGACCGGGATCTTCTCGTTGCTGAGGAGCTCGATCATCGCGAGGCGGGTCACGCCCTCGAGGATGTCGTCGTTGACCGGCGGGGTCAGGGCGACACCGTCACGGACGATGAACAGGTTGGCCGCCGAGGCCTCGTTGACGTGGCCGTCGGCCGTGAGGACGACCGCCTCGTCGTAGCCGTTCATCTCGGCCTCGGACTTCTGGAAGGCCATGTTCACGTAGCCGCCGACGATCTTGCCGCGCGCCGGCAGGGCCTCGTCCGCGTTGCGCCGCCAGGATGAGGTCATCACCCGGATCCCGGTGTCGGTGTCGACGTAGTTCCCGAACGGGATCGCGATGATGTACAGCTCGTTCTCGAGGTGATGGAGGCGGACCCCGATCGCCTTCGTCGACTTGTAGAACGAAGGCCGGATGTAGGCGTCCTCGCGGAACCGATTGCGCCGGATCGTCTCGACGATGAGACGGGTCAGCTCGTCGACCGACGGCACGTTCTCCATGATGAGGATCCGGCAGGACTGCCGGATGCGCTCGACGTGTTCGCGGATCTTGACGCCGTAGAGCTTGCCCTGGTCCTCGTTCCAGTACGCCCGGATGCCCTCGAAGGTCGCGGTTCCGTACATGAACGCGTGGGTCATGATGCTGACCTTCGCGTCGCGCATCGGGACGAAGTTGCCCTCGAAGTAGACGATCGCGTCCTCGAGGTCGCGCGGGGCCGGGGCGGCATGCGGATCGGAGGCGGCCGTTGCGTTCGGGCCGGCGGGGGCCGGCGACGTGGCCGCGGCGTCGGCCGCGCTCGACTTCTGGGTCAGCATGCGGAACTCCTGCGGGGTCTGCGGCACGGGTGCCGGGGGATCGTCTGACGGTCCGCCGAGTATATCAGCGGCCTCCGACCGCTCAGAACAGGCCGGCCAGCGACGCCGCGACGATCCCGAGGTAGACGACGTAGAACGCCCCGCCGACGAGCAGGCGACGGCCGAGCAGCCGTCCGGACCTGGCCATCGGGATGAAGATCACGGCCGAGGCGATGAACGCGACCCCGGCCGACGCGAAGGCGACCCGGCTGTCGGCGCTGAAATGCCACGCATCCGCCGCGATCAGCAGGGCGACGACCGTCGGGATCGTCGACTGGAAGACCATCGCCCCCGTGATGTTGCCCATCGCCAGGGTGTCCTTGCCCTGACGGACCCAGATGACGGAGTTGAACTTCTCGGGCAGCTCGGTCGCGATCGGGGCGATGACGAGGGCCACGATGATCGGGGCGATGCCGAACGACTCGGACAGGTGCTCGACCGCAGCGACGAAGAAGAACGCTCCGATCACGATCAGCCCGAGTGCCGAGGCGACCTGGAGGTTGACGACGCGCAACCGCGGGACGACTCCTTCGCCGTTCGGCGTGGCCGGGTCGAGGCGATTGAAGCGGAGCGGCGCCAGGTCCGCGGCGTCGACGTCCGGGTCGTCCTCAAAGTGGCCCTTGACATACCAGCCGTAGATCCCGATCAGGACGACCGCCACGATCCACTTCGGCCAGGCGGGCTCGAGCGGGAGGAAGGCGGCCGCGACGGCGATCGCATAGGCGATCCCGAAGTAGCGCATGTCGTGGGCGAGCACGGTCGTATCGACCGGCATGTCGTCGCCTTTCGGGCGCTTGCGCCCGGCGTACATCACCGCGACGCCGGTGACGAACATCGCGAGGGTCGAGAGCATGAACGGCGCGCCCAGGATCGCCCCGACGCCGATCCCGTGGGACGCTGCCGACCCGCCGCCGGACAGAATCGCGATGATCGGGATCATCGTCTCGGGCAAGGCCGTCCCGACCGCCGCGAGGACCGACCCGACCGCACCTTCGGCGAGCTCCAGCTTGCGCCCGAACCACTCGATGCCGTTGGTGAAGAGCTCGGCAC
>DATAIW010000115.1:0-4114 GCA_036262455.1 Candidatus Limnocylindrales bacterium
GGCGCTCGACTCCGACCAGTACCAGAAGAAGCTCCAGACCGGCGAGGCCGTGCTCGGGCTCACCTGGACGGGCGGCCTCGACGAGCTGATCCAGGACCCGAAGACGGCCGACACGAAGTACATCATCCCGTCCGACGGGACGCTGTACTGGCTCGATACCTGGGTCATCTTCAAGGATCCGCCGCACCCGATCGCCGCCCACGCGTTCCTCAACTTCATCGAGGAGCCGGCGATCCAGGCCCAGGAAACGGTGACGAACGCCTACGCCACGCCGAACGACGAGGCGAAGAAACTCGTTCCGCAGAAGATCCTCGACGACCCGACGATCTTCGTTCCGCAGGCGATCTTCGACTCGGGCGTCCTCGAGAGCGCCAAGGACGTCTCGACCAACAAGCTCCGGGTCCAGATCTGGGCAGAGTTCAAGTCCAAGATCGGCAAGAAGTAGCCCGTAGCCGGGAACCGTTCCGATGACGACCCGCGTCAGCAGGCGCTCGAGCCTGCTGACCGGCGTCCTGCTGCTCCCCGCGAGCCTCTTCTATCTGCTGCTGCTCGTCGCCCCGATCATCATCGTCGTGGTCTTCAGCTTCGGCTATTCCGGCGAAACCGGCGGCTACGCCGGCGGATTCACGACCGCCAACTACGAAGACCTGATCGCGAACAACATCGACCCGCTCGTGACGAGCCTGCGGCTGTCGGTGTTCGGAACGATCCTGTGCCTGCTCGTCGGGCTCCCGCTCGCCTACTACATCGCGACCCGCGCCGGCCGGCGCAAGGGCCTCTTCATCGTCCTGCTCGTCGTCCCGTTCTGGACGAGCTTCCTGATCCGGACCTATGCCTGGCTGACGATCCTCGGACCCGAGGGCCTGGCAGGATTCGTCGGCAACATCGTGGGCGACCCCACATTCCGCATCCTCGGCACCGAATGGGCCGTGCAACTCGGGCTCGTCTACGGCTATCTGCCGCTCATGGTGTTCCCGCTCTACGTCACCCTCGAACGGATGGACCGAAGTCTCGTCGAGGCGTCGAAGGACCTCGGCGCCGGGCGCTGGGCGACCTTCCGCCAGATCACCCTGCCGATCGCGCTGCCCGGACTGATCACCGGCAGCATCCTCGTCTTCATCCCGATGATGGGCGAGTACGTCATCCCGAACATCCTCGGCTACGGCCGGGTGTTCACCGTGGGCAGCTCGCTGGTCCTCCGGTTCCTCGAGGCCCGCGACTGGCCGTCAGGGTCGGCCCAGGCGGTCGTCCTCGTCGCCATCATGCTCGTCTCGGTGACGTTCTATGTCTGGTTCATCAACCGCGGCCGGCGTGGTCGCGAAGTGAGCATGCTGTGAGCGGCGGACCGTTCGATCGAGCCACAGAAGGACGCCGGTGAGCGCGCCCGCGATTCCCGCCGCGCCGCTCGCGGCCGGCCGTGAGATGCCCCGCGGTCGCCGACCGGCGCGGGATCGGTCCGGGGTCCTCGTCGAGATCTGGCTACGCGGCCACACCTGGCTCGTCTACGGCTTCCTCTACCTGCCGATCCTCGTCGTCGTCGTCTTCAGCTTCAACGCGAGCACGCGGGTCACGAACTGGACGGGGTTCAGCCTGCACTGGTACGAGTTCGTCCTCGCCAGCAAGGAGATCCAGCGGAACCTCATCAACAGCCTGATCGTGGGCGTGGCGACGGCGACCGTCTCGACGATCGTCGGCACGATCGCGGCGCTCGGGATCCAGCGGGCCCCGAAGTGGTTCAAGCTCCCGTTCGACGCCCTCACGTACGTCAGCCTGATCGTTCCCGAGATCGTCATCGCCCTCTCGACCCTCGTCTTCTTCGCGGTGACGATCGGCCGCGGCGGGCTGCTCTCCAACCTGACGGGCGGCCCCGAGATCGGGCTGGGCTATCACACGATCGTTGGCGCCCTCTCGGTGTTCAACATCAGCCTCGTCCTGCTCCTCGTCCAGGCCCGCCTCTCGAACATGGACCGGACCCACGTCGAGGCGTCGTTCGACCTGTATGGAACGCCGTGGCGGACGTTCTGGCAGATCACGTTCCCGCAGCTCCTGCCGGCGATCGTCGCGGGCTACCTCCTGTCGTTCACCTTCGCGTTCGATGACTACATCATCACGTCGTTCGTCCACGGCACGAACCAGACGACGATCCCGCTGTACGTCTTCGGCGCGCTCCGGAAGGGGGTCAACCCGTCCACGAACGCGGTGGCCGCCTTGATGTTGTTCGTGACCCTCGCGATCCTCGTCGTCGGCCAGTTCCTGCTCTCGCGCCAGGCCCGGAAGAGCGGCGCAGCCGGGCCGGCCGGCGTGGCCGGGATGATCGTCGAGCAGCAGGGCGGCTGAGATGACGGGCGAACCGAGGGATTCCGGCGACCCGTTCGCGATCGACAACGTCGATGCGTGGCGCGGGCCGACCGCCTCGCAGGCCGCCGGCCTGACCCTCGCCGCGGCCCGGGCCATCGTGGCGGCGGTCCTGGCCGAGGCGCGGACGCTGCGGGTCGCGCTGTCATGCGCCGTGGTCGACTCGGGCGACCAGCTCGTCGCCTTCGAGCGGATGGACGGCGCCGACCTCCTCGGGATCACGCTCGCCAAGGACAAGGCGTTCACGGCGCTGACGAACCACATGCCGACGGCCGACCTGCCGCCGATCACCCAGCCCGGCACCGAGTTCTTCGGCTACCACACGATCGCGGGCGGCCGGACGATCATCTTCGCGGGCGGCATGCCGCTCGAGCGCGGCGGCGTCCTCGTCGGGGCGGTCGGGGTCAGCGGCGGCGACAGCGCCCAGGACCAGCAGGCGGTCGAGGCCGGCGTGCGGGCATTCGGCGGATCGTAGCCGGCGGCCGTCCGCTGGGCTGATGCGCCGAACGGATCCCGTGTCGACCCGCCCGGCCGGATCCGGCCGGGCAACGACGGTCCGGCGGGAGAGGACACTTCTGCCACGTACCATCGAGGGCGGTTGGCGGCGGGCAGCGCGTCTCTCCGGCGCGCGCGACATACCGGAAATCGTCCCAATCCACGTCAATCACCACCACCAATGGTCGGTGGCAGCCGTTCGGCCGCCGCGGATGCCCGGGCGGTCCGGAGAGTGGGACACGCACGACGGCGGATCGTGGATGACTGGATCGCTAGTCCGCCGCGAGACTCGTCGCGTCCACCAGCTGGTCCGTTCGCTCGCCGATCTCCGCGACGAGTGGTCCGAGGATCGGCTCGACCAGGCCCGGATCCGCGCCGATCGCGGCCGCTTCGACGTCGCCCGTGGCACGGGCCAGGAGGCGCAGCAGGCGCTCGACCTCGCGTGGCGCACCGATCGTCGCCTGGACGGCCTTCTCGGCCTGGATGGTGTGCTGGCGGAGATGCGATTCGAACCGGCCGAGTCGGAAGCGGTTCGGCCGGTCGCCGTCCCAGAACGGTGACGACACCGCCAGCTCGTCGTCGGTCATCCCGGCGAGCCGGGCGACGATCCGATCGCGGCCGCTGCGATGGAACGCCCGGATGTCGTCGAGCGAGCCCGCGATGGCCGCCCGCCACGACGGTTCGTCAACCTCGGCCAGGGCAATCCAGGCCTCGTCCGAGCCGACCCGCTCGGGCTCGCCGATGCCAGACCGGCGCTGGTCGAGACCGTTGCGGATCGTGACGAGGAACCCGAGGTCGGCCTCGATCAGATGGTCGAGGATCGATCGGAGGGGCCATTCGCCCTCGAGCGGGGCCGTGTCGAGAGCGGGATCGCGGGCGGCGTCTGCCCGGTCGGCGACCGACCACAGCTCACGCCACGCCACCAGGTACCGGCCGAGGATCCGGCCGGCGCGACCGGGCGCGGCGGCGACCTCGACGCGGCGTGCGGCGATCTCGATCGCGGCGTCGGCCACCTGCTCGGTCGTCCGCAGGATCCCGAACCGCACGCCCTCCTCGTCGTAAGCCTCCCAGGCCCAGAACGCCTCGAGCGAGCGGTCGTCGATCGCGCGCAGGCGGCGGTCGAACGATTCGATCGCGGACAGGAAGACGGCGAGCGCCGGGGTGGGCGCGGCGCTGCCGCTCATCCGGCGGGGACGGCCTCCGGCAGAGCGAGACCCGCCTCCGACGCCAGGAGGGCGGCCATGTCGGTCCGCTCCCACGGCAG
>DATAIW010000116.1:0-3015 GCA_036262455.1 Candidatus Limnocylindrales bacterium
CCCCGGATCCGCGATGTGGCCTCCCAGGCGAAGGAGGTCCACCTGATGTTCAACAACTGCTACGCCAACTACGGCACGACGAACGCCCGCGAGATCGCGGACCTGCTCGCCGAGGAGATGGCGAACGCGGGCTGAGCGTCAGGCTCGGATCTTCGGCGCGCGCGGCTTCGTCCGAGCCTGGATCCGCGACAGGGCGCCCTCCCAGCCGGCGTCGAAGGCGAGACCGCGCTCGTCGAGGTCGACGACGACCGGGGCGTGGTCAGACGGGGTCGGCGGCCCCTTGCGCGCCTCGCGGTCGATCTCGGCCCAGACAATCCGATCGGCGACGACCTTCGTCATGTAGAGCAAGTCGATCCGCATCCCCTCGTTGCGATGGAACATCCCGGCCCGGTAGTCCCACCAGGAGAAGCGGCCCGGCGCGTCGGGGACCGCGGCACGGTAGGCGTCGACGAGGCCCCAGTCGCGGAGGCTGGCGAGGGCCGCCCGTTCCGGCTCGGACACGTGGGTCCCGCCGTGGGCCGCGACCGCGTCCCAGACGTCGTCGTCGGTCGGGGTCGCGTTGAGATCGCCGCCGAGGACGAGCGGCTGGTCAGGCGTGGCGGTTTCGTCGAGCCACCGCCGAAGCCGCTCGAACCAGCGCAGCTTGCCGGTGTAGAACGGGCTGCCGACGACGCGGCCGTTCGGAGCGTAGAGGCTCACGACCCGGACGCCGCCGCAGATCGCCGACACCATCCGGGCCTCGTCGAACGGGTCGAAGTCGTCCTCGCCGACCGCGATCGCCGCCCCGGCGCTGCTGTCGCGGACCGGGCCATCGCCGAAGTTGGTGACGACGTCGGTCGCGCCGACCTTGCTCGCGATCGCGACGCCGTTCCAGCGCCCCTCGCCGTGGTGGACGAGCTCGTAGCCGGCCATCCGGAAGGGCAGCTCGGGGGCCTCGCCGTCGGCCAGCTTGGTTTCCTGCATGAGCAGGACGTCCGGCTGGGCGCGCTCGAGCCAGCGCTCGACGGCGTCGGTCCGGGCCTTCAGCGAGTTGACGTTCCAGGTCGCGATCCGCATGCCGACAAGGGTAGGGCGAAACGCGGTCGCTGGGCGGATCGCGCTTCGTCCTGGCCTGACCCGAGTGACGGGTCAGAATCGCTGGCGCCACGCTTGACACCGGCCGGAACGACACCGGGCCACGCTCGCTGCACGCCGATCTGACCCGAGTGGCGGGTCGGCGCAACGGGGCCTGCGACGTACCATGGCCATCGTGGACGCACCCGCCGATCCTGCCGCCCTGATCGAGCGGATCCGCGCGTCCGTGATCGGCGACGACGAGGCGGTCGCCGGGCCGTTCGGGATCCGCCGGGTCACCTACGCCGACTACACCGCGTCGGGCCGCGCCCTGACATTCGTCGAGGACTACCTCCGCGACGCGGTCCTGCCGCTCTACGCCAACACCCACACGGAGTCGTCGGGAACCGGGCTCCAGACGAGCCGCTTCCGCGAGGACGCCCGGGCAATCATCCGGACCGCCGTCGGCGGCAACAAGGACGACCATGCGGTGATCTTCACCGGCTCCGGGATGACCGGCGCGATCAACCTCCTCGTCGGGGTGCTGGAGCTGCGGATCCCGGCCGGTCTCGACGAGCGCTACGGGCTGAGGGCGCACATCCCGGCGAACGAGCGGCCGGTCGTCCTCATCGGCCCGTACGAGCACCACAGCAACGAGCTGCCGTGGCGCGAGTCGATCGCCGAGGTGATCACGATCGGCGAGGACGGCGACGGCCGGATCGACCTCGAGCAGCTCCGCCGGGCGCTCGAGGAGACCGACGGACGGCCGCTCCGGATGGGGTCGTTCTCCGCGGCCTCGAACGTCACCGGCATCCTGTCCGACACCCGCGCGATCTCGGTCCTGCTCCACCGCCACGGCGCGCTCTCGTTCTGGGACTTCGCGGCCGCCGGGCCATACGTCGAGATCGAGATGGAGCCCCACCGACCGGGTCCGGCCGGCGACGGCGCGCCCGACGACGGCGACGCCGCCCTCGACTACAAGGACGCGATCGTCCTCAGCCCCCACAAGTTCATCGGCGGCCCCGGCACGCCGGGCGTCCTCGTCGCCCGTCGCGAGCTGTTCCGCAACCGCGTGCCGACGATGCCCGGGGGCGGCACGGTCGCCTACGTCAACCCGCTCGAGCACGTCTATCTCGACGACCCCGAGGATCGCGAGGAGGGCGGGACCCCCGCGATCGTCGAGTCGATCCGGGCCGGGCTCGTGTTCGCGCTCAAGCAGGCGGTCGGGGTCGCGGCGATCCGGGCCCGCGAGGAGGACTTCATCGACCGGGCGATCGCGGCCTGGTCGGCCGAGCCCGGGATCGGGATCCTCGGCAACCCGGAGCTGCCGCGGCTCTCGATCGTGTCCTTCACCGTGCGCCATGCCGGGCGGTATCTCCACCACAACTTCGTCGTCGCGGTCCTCAACGACCTGTTCGGGATCCAGTCGCGCGGCGGTTGCTCGTGCGCCGGCCCGTACGGCCATCGACTGCTCGGGATCGACATCGAGACCTCGCACGCCTTCGAGCGCGAGATCACCCGCGGCTGCGAGGGGATCAAGCCCGGCTGGGTCCGGGTGAACTTCAACTACTTCATCAGCGAGGCGGTGTTCTCGTACATCACCGAGGCCGTCGCGATGGTCGCGCGCGACGGCTGGCGCCTGCTGCCGTGGTATCGCTTCGAGCCGGCGACCGGGATGTGGCGTCACGCCGCGGGATCACCGGAGCCGCCGTTGTCGCTGCACGACGTGTCGTTCGCGGCGGACGGGCTGTCCTACCCGACCCATCGCCACCGGGCAGGGGAAGAGGCGCTGGCCGGTCATCTCGACGAGGCATCCCGGATCCTGGCCGATCCGGTCGCCGTTCTTGGGGCGGCGCCCGCGTCCGAAGGCCCGCCGCTCGTCGGCGACGACTTCGAGTCGCTCCGCTGGTTCTGGCTCCCCGACGAGGTCCGGCAGGCTGTCGAGGCTGGCTGACGGCCCAC
>DATAIW010000117.1:0-6404 GCA_036262455.1 Candidatus Limnocylindrales bacterium
GGCGTCCACCGCCGGCAGCGGCCCGCCCCGCTCCGGCGTCGGCGCCTGCTGCCCATGGCCGCGAGCCTCGTGGCGTTCGGGCTGGCCGTCGTGCTCTTCGCACAGGGGGCTCGCGGCTCGTACGTGCCGGCGATGGTGGGCATCCCCTTCCTGGGGATCGTCCTCGGCATCGCCTACGCCGGGCCCTGGGTAACCGCGGCGATCGGAGCAGCAGTCGTGCGCGGAGCACGTGGGCCGTCAGGCCTACTTGCCGGGCGCCGGCTGCTCGACGAGCCCGGGTCCTCGTTCGGCGCCGTCGCGGGCGTCGTGCTCGCCGTGTTCGTGGGGAGCGCCTTCTTCGGCATCGCGTCGTTTGCGCGGGCCGCGGTGCCGACGACCGACCAGCTCGGAGTCCGCGAGGGGGTGCTCGTCTCGCGGTACGGCGATGCAGACAGGGCCGAGCAGACGGCCACGAGGCTGCGCTCCACCGTCGGGGTGTCGGCCGTGGCCGTCCTGCGCGAAGTCGTGGTCACGACCCCGCAGACGGTCGACGGCAGCGAGCCGGACCTGGCCGTGGTCGTCGACTGCCGCTCGTTCGTGGACACCCTGGCCGCGGCAGGACTGTCCTGCGGGGACGGGCTGGAGCACCTGGGGCCCGGCGGACGGCCCATCACCGACGGCAACGCGCTGACCCTCGGTTTCCTCTCCGAGCCTGCCGTCCTCCCGGTGGGGGTGACCCGCGCGGTGCACCTGTCGATCCCGCCCGACCGCATAGACCGGTACGTCCCGGACGGTCTGGCGGCATCGAGCGGGCCCCTGCCCGCCGTCCTGATCGAGCCGACCGCTGTCGGCTCGGGCATCGACGGACTCAGTCCCACCAGGCTCCTCGTGGCCACGGACGGCTCCCCCGCCGCGATCGAGCGTGCGCGGACGGTCATCGAGTCGGCGATGCCCACGGCGGTGGTCACCACGCTCGAGGAAGAGTCAGCAGATGCCTCCGCGCGGATGCTGGAGTTGGCACGGGTGGTCTCGCTCGGCGTCTTCGGGGCGATGCTGCTGGCCGGTGCGAGCCTTGCGATCGCCGTCGCGACTGGGCTTGTCGAGAGGCGTGTGCCGTTCGCGTTGCTCCGCCTTGCCGGGATGCCGCTCGCGCGGCTGCGGCTCGTCCTGTTCCTCGAGGCCGCGGCGCCTCTCGTCGCGGTGTCTGCAGTCTCGGCCTTCCTCGGGACGATCGTCGTTCAGGTGCTGCTTCGGGCTCAGTCCAGGACAGCGGTCCCGCCGCCGGACCTGATGGGTGTGGCGCTCCTTGGGCTGGCGATAGGTGGCGCGCTCGCGGTGGTGGCATCGGCGCTGCCACTCGTCGGGCCAGTCACGGCGACTTCGGAGACGCGTTTCGAGTAGGACCACCCCGATCCAAGGTGTCCCGCCGCACTCAAATCGCCGTCAAGCGGTCTTGGCCGGGCCGTTCCTCCGCGTTTCGTCGCCACGGAGCTGCGCAACACGCTGCGCCTGCAGCGCCTCGATCGCGCCATCGCGGACAACTTGTGCCTTCGGTCACGCTTAGTCGCGCGGCCGTCGCTACCTTTTGTGCCGACCCTCGGCACAAGAGGTATACGTTCTGGCACGTCCCTCGCACAAAACGTATGGGCGTCGGTCCGGTTCCGACCGTCAAACGCGAATGACACACAGGATTTGCCAGTCTCGCCAGAGGCTGCAGTCTCAGTTTGGCCACTGCCAAATGCACTCTCAGTTTGGCCACAATGGCCAAATCCAAAGTCCTCTGACAAGGAGCAGAGGGAGTCGCGATCGAGTTGGTGGAGATGGGGGAGAGTCGAACTCCCCGTCCAGAACCCTTCGCCGGAGACCACTACGAGCGTGTCCGATGGTTTGTCGTCGACCGCCCGGACGGGCATCGGCACTCTGCCGGACGGTCCAGTCACGTGTCCCTAGATCGGGCTTGATTCCGGACTACGCGACGCTGATCCGGACCGCAGCCCCGCTGAATGACGCTTCCACCACCCGCGGGACCGAGGTGGCTTCCACGCTCACACTAGCTGCTTACGCAGCGAGGGCGAGAGTCGACTGGCGGTTGCCAGGTACTTCGTTTTGCTGCCTGATTAACGAGGCCTGAGCAGCATCCTCGGCTCGCGTTCCCCGGTAGCCAAGCCCTGTCGAATCCACACATCCCCACAGGACCGAACGACCGTTCGGATCGCGGATTGTAGCCCGTCCCGCCCGATCGGCCAAGCGCGGCGGCCGCGGCGGCATCGACCCGGACGATCCGCTCAGCGCGCCGCCTCAGCGCGCCGCCTCATCGCGCCGCCGACGGGCTGCCTGCCAGGCGGTGATCGCCGGTCCCCACCAGACTGACGCCGCGAGGTGACGAACGCCATCGGGTGCCCCGTCGGCAGGCACGGCGGACGATCCGCGCCACGTGTGCCGGAACCGCTCCCCCCCGGGTCAGGCCGCGGCGGCGCGTCAGCCGCCGTCGACGAGCCTGACCAGGAGCGGCAGGACCTCGACGCCCTCGCTACGATGCGCCGATGCGACTGACAGCGTGGGAGGAGGAGCGGCTCCTGATCTTCGGCGCGGCCGAGCTGGCTCGGCGTCACCTGTCCGCGGGGATCCAGCTGAACGCGCCCGAAGCGATTGCGATCATCTGCGATGCGCTGCTCGAGGCGGCCCGCGCCGGCCGGTCGTATGCGGAGGTCGAGGCCGCGGGTCTGGCGGCCGTCGCGCCCGACGACGTGATCGACGGCGTCCGCGCCCTCGTCGACGAGGTCCGCCTCGAGGTGCTTGTCGGCGACGGAACGCGCCTGATCGTGCTCGTCGATCCGCTCGGCCAGGGCCGGCCGATGGCGCCGGACGGGCCCGGGGCCGTCGTCGCCGGTCGCGGATCGGCGGGTGGGGCGTCCGCGGAGCGCGAGCGCCGCCGGCTGACCGTCCGCAGCGAGTCCGGTCGGACGGTCCGCGTCTCGTCCCACCATCCCTTCGATCGGGTCAACGCGCGTCTCCGGTTCGATCGCGCCGCGGCGGCCGGCTTCCGGCTCGACCTGCCGGCCGGCGTGTCGGAGGCATGGGCACCCGGCGAGACGAAGGAGGTCGACCTGGTCCGGTTCGGAGGATCGGGCGGCGACGCCGCGGGCGAAGGCGCGAGGGACGGCCGATGAGTGGCGGGCTCCATCCCGCGGAGCGGCTTGCCCGCTACGGGCCGACCGCCGGCGATCGCCTCCGCCTCGCCGACACCGACCTCTGGGTTCGCGTCACCGAGGACCGCCAGGCGTCCGGCGACGAGCCGATCTGGGGCTACGCCAAGACGCTCCGGCCGCGGATGACCCAGACCAGCCGCGCCTCGGACTCCGAGCTGGACACCGTGGTCGCGGGCGCGCTCGTCATCGATCCGACGATCGGTATCGTCAAGGCCGACATCGGGATCAAGGACGGCCGGATCGTCGGGGTCGGGCGGGCCGGCAACCCGGCGATCAGCGACGGGATCGAGCTCGAGATCGGCCCGCACACCGCGCCGATCATGGCGTACGGCCTGATCGCGACGCCGGGCGCGGTCGACAGCCACGTCCACCTGGTCAGCCCGACCCTGATGCCCGCGGCGCTGTCGGGTGGGGTCACGACGCTGATCACCGCGGGGTTCGAGGAGCCGCCGTGGGCGATGGAACGGACCCTCGGGGCGATGACGGAGTGGCCCCTGAACATCGGGATTCAGGCATGCGCCCGGTCGGAGGTGCCGGCCGACTTCGAGGCGCTGCTGGATGCGGGCGCGGTGGGGTTCAAGATCCACGAGGACTACGGCGCGGATCCGGCCCTGATCGACGCGACCCTGCGGTTCGCCGAAGCGGCAGGGGTCGTCGTGTCGCTCCACACCGACGGCCTGCACGAGACCGCGGAGCTCGAGGACACGATCGCCGCGATCGGCGGTCGGACGGTCCACGCCTACCACGTCGAGGGGACCGGTGGCGGCCACGTGCCGGACCTCCTCGCCCTGGTTCGCGAGCCGAACATCATCTGCTCGTCGACGACACCGACGATCCCGTTCGGGGTGAGCGCCGCCGCGGAGCATGTCGCGATGATCGTGCTCAACCACGGCGGGTCGATGGCCGTCGCGGCCGATGTCGCGCTCGCCGCGGACCGGATCCACCCCGCGACGATGGCGGCCGAGGGTCCGCTCCATGACCTGGGGGCGATCCAGATCATCAACTCCGATTCGCAGGGCATGGGCCGGATCATGGAGACCGTCCGCCGATCGTTGCAGCTTGCCAGCGTGCTGACACGCTGGCGTGGTAGCACGCTGAAACGGGCGATGGACGTGGACGGGGCCGACGGACCCGATGACAACGAGCGCGTCCTGCGCTACCTCGCCAAGGTCACGATCGAGCCCGCGATCACCCACGGGCTCGCCGATCACGTCGGCTCGCTCCGGTCGGGCCGCCTCGCCGACATCGTCCTCTGGAAGCCCGCCTGGTTCGGCGCCAAGCCGGAGCTCGTCCTGAAGTCCGGGGTCGCAGCCTGGGCACCGCTCGGCGAAGGCAACGCCACCGTCGAACGGGCCGAGCCGACGCGCTACCGGGGAGACTGGGGCGCGGGCGCCGGTCTCGCATCGCGTCTCGGTGTCACGTTCGCGTCGGCTGCGACTGCCGACGCCGTGCGCCGACGCTCGGTCGGCGGCCGCGAGATCGTCCCGATCGGGCGCACCCGCGGCCTGACCCGAACGGACCTCTGGCTGAACCGATCGACCGCGTCGATCGAGATCGATCGGACCGACGGCCGGGTGACCCTCGATGGCCAACGGCTCGCGATCGAGCCGGTCGACGAGCTGCCCCTGAGCCGGCGCTACTTCCTGCGTTGATCAGACGTGCCCGCCCGCCCGGCTCACGCCCAGATGTCGCCGATCGTGAACCCGTCGGGGAAGGGGTCAGTCGGATCGACGACGTAGTCCGCGATCCCGGTGATCCACGCCTGACCCGTGATCTGAGGCACGACCGCCGCCCGTTCGCCGACCGCCGTTTCCTCGAGCAGGCGTCCGGTGAACACCGTCCCGAGGATCCCCTCGTGGCGGAAGTCCTCGCCGATCGCGAGGCGGCCGCGAGCATGGAGCGTCGCCATCCTTGCCGACGTCCCGGTCCCGCACGGCGAGCGGTCGATCGCCCCCGTCCACGTCGCATGGCGGTCCCAGTCCAGGGCGCCGGTCGAGACGGTCACGACATTCCGCATCGAGTTCGCCGGATCGTGGGCCGGCCCGGACAGCTGGCCGATCGTGATCCCGGCGAACCCCGGCTGCTCGGGGTGGACGACCGGCAGCTGGTCGTTCGCGGCGGCCTTGATCATCTCGGTGATCCGGACGATGTCGGCGCCCTCGTCGGGCGTCAGACGCAGCCCGAACGACTCGGCCGACGCGATGACGTAGAACATCCCGCCGTAGGCGACATCGACCGTCACCGTGCCCAGGTGTGGGACCTCGACGATCGCGTCGAGATGGGTCGCGAAGGCGGGCACGTTCCGGAAGGTCACGCCCGTCACCTTGCCGCCGGCGCAGTCCGCCCGGACGCGGATCAGGCCGGCCGGCGCCTCGAGCGTGAGCTCGGTGACGGGCTCGGTCATCGGCAGCATCCCGGTCTCGAGGAGGGCCGTGACGACGCACATCGTGTTCGTCCCGCTCATCCCCGGGTATTCGACCTGCTCCATGATCACGTAGCCGGCGGCCGCCTCCGGGTGCGACGACGGCAGGACCAGGTTGCAGTTCGCGGCCGGGAAGCCGCGCGGCTCGCGGAGCATCCGTAGACGGAGATCATCGCGGTTGGCCCGCAGCCAGGTCATCGCCTCGAACATCGAGCCGCCGGGCACGCCTTCGACCCCACCGACGATTACCCGGCCGGGCTCGCCACAGGCGTGGAGGTCGACCGCCCGGATCGTCGGACCGAGACGGAGCGGTGGCCGGGAGAGGGAAGGGTTCATGGATCGAGCCTGGCGTCGAGCCACCACCGACGCTCGACCGCTGGCTCGCCGAACAGATCCGCCTCGATCTCCTCGCGTGGGACGAACCCGCGGCGCTCGTAGAACACCTCGCCCTTGCGGTTGCCGACGAGCACATCGGCCGTCACGGGCAGACCTGGGAACCTGGCGCGGAGCGCCTCCAGGAGCCCCGTGCCGGCGCCCCGGCCGCGGCGATCCGGAAGGGCGTAGATGGCGACGAGGTTCAGCCGATCTGCTTCGATGACGGCGTCGGCGAACGCCGTGATCGAGCCCTCTTCTTCGACGACGAGAAACGTGTGCCTGTCGATCCGGCGCTGAAGCCGATCGATCGAGTAGGCGCCGTCGATGAAGGTCTCGATTGTCGAAGCCGACAGCAAGCCGGCATAGGTGTCACGCCATGCCGCTTCAGCCACGTCTCGCACGGAGGCGGCGTCGTCCAC
>DATAIW010000118.1:0-9108 GCA_036262455.1 Candidatus Limnocylindrales bacterium
GTACGTGACGGACGACGACGCTGGACGCTGGCTCGGACGGCGCGCAGGTTGCCGCCGAAGCGATGCCGTATCATAGGCGCCAGCGGACCGAATGCAACAACGGTCGGCGCGACCCGGGCGTGTGCTGTCGAGCCTTCTGGCTCGCCCTCCCGCGAGGTCCCGTCGACGACGGAGCGAACGGGTCCGCTCCCGATCGGCGAAGGACGCGAATCCCATTGCTCCCGCCGTCCTCACGAGGTGCTCCGCCCGCGTGGAATACCTGATCCGCCCGGCTCGCATCACGGACATCGAACGGCTTGTCGCGCTCAGCGGCGGTTCGGTTCGGTCGCCCGGGCCTGCGGGATCGATGGATTCTGGAGACCTGCTCCGACAGCTGGTCTATCTCCCGCAGGCCAGCATCTTCATCGCCGAGGCTCGGCGCGAAGTGGTCGGAGGCGCGGTCCTCGCCCTCCGTCCGTCCGTCCGGGCCGGTGGTTTCGTCGGTGCCGTGGACCTCATCGTGGTCGATCCTGACCATGACGCGGACCGCGTGACCGACGCGCTGCTCGAGGAGATCCTCCGATCGGCGCGCAACAAGGGCTGCAGCGTCGTCGAGGCAGCCCTCTCGGACGATCCGGCGGAGCGGACCCGCCTGGAACGTCATGGTTTCGTCGAAGCCGGTCCGCGTGCTGAGTGCCGGGTGGCCACGGTCGGGGCCGCCGGGAGACGCAGCAGGAACTGACCCGGGACCGTCAGGCAGCGCGATCGCGCCGACGGTCCTCGACCGACAACATTCTGAGGAGTCAAGGTGGGCAAGAACGTCGCCGTCTTCGTGGACGTGGCGAACATTTTCTACGCGGCCAAGGCGGCCGGTACGGACATCGACTACGTCACGCTGCTCAAGGCGGCCACTGCCGGACGCGATTTCGTCCGTGCGTATGCGTACACGGGGCTCGACCCCGACAACGAGAACCAGCGCAACTTCCACGCGTTCCTCGCGCGGAACCACTACAAGGTCGTCAGCAAGGACATCCGCAAGTACGGCGACGGCAAGGTCAAGGCGAACCTCGACATCGAGCTCGTCGTCGACCTGATGAAGACCGCCCGCAACCTCGACATCGCGATCGTGATCTCGGGCGACGGCGACTTCGCTCCGGCGATCCGGGCGGTCCAGGAGATGGGCGTCCGCGTCGAGGTGATCAGCTTCCGCGGCAACACCTCGAGCGACCTGATCGAGGTCGCCGACCTGTTCACCGACATCACCCAGCTGGCCCGCGTCGACAAGGCATCCTCGCGCTCGGGCCGGCGGGTCGCCGGCGACGACGAGGACCTGTCGATGACCGAGGTCCCCGACAAGCAGACCGAGGGCACCGGCCAGCGCGGGCGTGGCCGCGGCCGTGGTCGCGGTCGGCCAGGCGAGGCCGAGCCGGTTGCGGCCCGTGGCCGGACCGGCGGCCGATCGAGCGTCTCCCGGGTCGCCGCATCGTCCCCCGAGCCGGTCGAGGCGCCGGCAGCCGCGGGCAACGGCGCGCTGACCGTCCTGCCCGGCGAGAAGCTCTCCCGCGTCGCTGCAGCCGCATCCGCCCCCGTCGCCGGCCCGTCAGGCGACCTCGATGACGAGGAGATCACCCCGTTCGACATCGACCCCGAATCCATGCCCGGCGGCGTCGCCGAAGGCGCCGAAGGCGACGCGGAAGCGGACGGTGAGGGCGAAGCCGGCCGTCGCCGCCGCCGCCGACGCGGTGGTCGCGGTCGCGGTCGCGGTCGCGGACGAGACGGCGAGGCCCTGCCGGCCGGTGAGACCGCGACACCCGATGGCGAGGCACTCGACGACGAAGAGGACGACGAGCCCGATGTGGCCCCGGCCCCGCGTGGCCCGCGTACGACGCCGTTCGGCGCGGTCTGGGACTCGCAGCTCGGCACGCCGACCTCGGCGCCGGCGTCGCTCGGACCGGTCAACGACGACGAGGACTTCGACGAGCCCGAGATCCCCGAATACCTGATCGCCGAACAGCGGCGCGGTCGACAGGGCCAGGGCCAGGGCGGACAAGGTAGCCGTGGCGGCCAGGGTCGTGGCGGCCCCCGCGGTGGCCGCAGTTCATACAGCTCCGCGATCGATCGCGAACGCTATGGACGTGGCGGCGGTGGCGGCATCAATCGCTATCCGGACGTCAGCGGTCGGACCGGCCAGGGTGGGCGACCCAGCGGCCAGCCGGGCGGGTCGTATGCCCGCCAGGATGCGAGCTATTCACGGCCCCAGAGCGCCGAGCGCTTCGATCGGCCGGCCCCCCGGTCGGGCGATCCATGGAGCGAGGTTCCGCCGGAGCTCGAGGAGATGCTGCGAGCTCAGCTTGCCCAGTCGCCGAAGGCCCGCCGACCGGAACGGAGCCCGGCCGCGTCCCGGATCGCGGCGGCCGAGGCGGCCGGCGAGATCGAGACGATGACCGAGACGTCCGCCGACACCGCGCTCGAGACGGCGGCGCCGAAGCGCCGGACGTCGAGCCGGCGGAAGGCCACTGGCGAGGCAACAGCGACGGCCGCAAGCCTCTCGACGCCGACGGCTGATGCCGCGACTGACGCGGTCGCGGCTGAGCCGGCCGCGCCGGCAGCGAAGCGACGGACGGCGACCCGCAAGAAGGTTGACGCCGCCGCGGCGCCGGCCGTCGAGTCGGCACCGGAGGCCGTGGCCACCGCGCCGAAGCGCCGGCCGGCCCCCCGCAAGAAGGCGGATGCCGCGGAATCCCCTGCGCCGGCGACGGCCGCAGGCGGCGACGCGGACGCGACGCCCGCCGAGTCGGCCGGCCCGAAGCGGCGGACGACCAGCCGCAAGAAGGCCGACCCGGCCTGATCCGCGGTTGGTCGGCCCGACCGAACCGAGCGACGATTTCGTGACCCGGACGGCGAGGGCCGACCCGGTCGGTGCCGCTGCTCCGGGCAGCAGCATGGCAGCCGCCGTCGGTCCGATGCGGACTCGCGGTCATGACCGGGCCGTGGCGAGCATCCGGGGCATGGTCGCCGGTCGCGTCCCGCACGCGATCCTGATCAGCGGACCGTCCGGGATCGGCAAGACGACCCTCGCCCTCGACCTTGCCGCCGGCCTGCTCTGCGACGATCCGGACCCGGCGGCCAGGCCCTGCCGCGCCTGCCGCGCCTGCCGTCTGGTCGAGCGTGGCCGGCACCCCGACGTCCACCGCCTCGCCCCGGCGGGCGCCGGCGACCAGATCCGGATCGGGACACGTGATCGGCCCGAGGACGGGACGGTTCGGCGCCTGGCGTCGGATCTCGTCCTCATGTCCGTCGAGGGCCGGGCGCGGATCGCGATCATCGAGCGGGCCGACCGCCTGACCGACGACGCCCAGACCGCCCTGCTCAAGACCCTCGAGGAGCCGCCGGCGGGGGTCACGATCATCCTCTGCGCCGACGATGAGGATCGGTTGCTGCCGACCGTCCGGTCCCGCTCGGCGCGAATCCGGCTCGGCCCGGTCGCGACGCGCGAGATCGAGGCGATCCTCTCCGATGCCGGCGTCGCCGAGCCTCCGCTGGCTGCGCGCCTCGCGCGGATCGCCGCCGGCCGGCCCGGAGCCGCACGAGCGCTCGCCCTTGCACCCGAGGCCGTGGCGGCCCGCGACGAGATTGCCCGGACGCTGCTGGACCTGTTGACGGCCACGCCCGCGCCGCGACTCGCGGCCATCAAGGACCTCACGAACCTGGCATCGGCCCTCGCTCGCTCGCTCGATCGGGCGGCGGCCGAGGACGACGGCACGGATCGGCCCGCGACCGGGCCGGTGAAGCGCGGCCGCACCAAGGCGAAGGGTCCAGCCGCAAACCTCGGGCAGCCCGGCGCCACCGGCGCGACCGGTCCCGCTGGCGACGACGAGACCGGAGATGAGGACGCCGAGGCGAGCGCCGATCCGGGCGCGGCGAAGACGTCCGTTCCCGCCGCCGAGCGTCGGAGGGCGGCGTCCATTCTGGTGGGACTGTGGCGGGAGCTCGCCCGCGACCTGCTCGTCGTGGTCCTCGGCGAGGAGCGCCAGGTCCGCGACCAGGCGTTCCTCGACGACCTGCGCGAGGCCGCCGCGAAGCTGATCCAACCCGCCGCGCACGACGGATCATCGACCGCGTTCCCCGCCGGATCCGTCGAGGCGCGAGGCAGGACCGCACTCGGGAGCTTCCTCGGCCGGCTCGATGCTGCCGGCGAGCTGCTCGAGGCGAATGTCCGACCCGAGCTCGTCCTCGACTCGCTCCTGCTCCACTGGCCGCGGGCCGCCGCGACATGACCGACGACGAAGGCGCAGCCCCGGGCGGGCGCCTGGAGGCGACGGTCCGCGGTCGGGTCCAGGGCGTCGGGTTTCGCTACTTCGTTGTCCGCCGGGCGCGTGAGCTGGGTGTCGACGGCTGGGTCGCGAACTCCGCCGACGGAAGCGTCCGGTGCGTCGCGGAGGGTTCGCCGGATGCCCTCGACGCCCTCGAAGGGACGCTCCGCACTGGTCCGCTCGGTGCCGTCGTCGACGCCGTGGACGTGGTCCGGATGACCGCCACTGGCCGGCTCGAGCGCTTCACGATCCGGTCCGGCGCCCACAGCGGCGACTGATCGCCTGACCTCGCGTCGCTGCCCTCAGGGCGACCGGTTCACGACGGTTCGGGGCCATCCGGTGCGTGCGGGAACCGAACCGCGGTCATTCGGGACTTTCGCCTCCGCGGACCGGGACGAGTGACCCGTTCCCGCCGATCCGCGGGTGGCCCATCGTCGCGGGTGATGGAGTCCCGGCCCGCCCCAGCCGTTTCCGAGCCCGTCGAGTCAGTCACCACGCTTGCCGAAGACCTGCCCGATCTCTACCGGGCGATCCTCGATCGCGTCGCCGACCTCGAGCGTGTCGGCGCGCGCCGCGATGCCGGCCGGATCCGCGCCGAGGCGACCCGGGCGTATTCGGAGGCGTGGGACCAGGCCGCTCACCGTCAGCTCCTCGGTCTTCTCGCCCGCGCCGATCGCGGCCTCTCGAGCGGCGAGCGTTCGCGGGGATGGTCGCTCCGACGGAGATCGGTCGCCGTTCGCTGACCGCGGGTCGACATCGTCCTTCACGGTCGCGTTCACGTCCGAGCCGCGGTCGCCGCGCCGGCCGCGCTAGTCTTGGCGGGTGGACTCCATCGACACGATCGGCGATGCGATCGACGCTGCCCGCCCCGCCTATGACGAGCTGACGGCCCTGGCCGAGGACGTCGAGGACGAGTGGTCGTACATCAACGACCTGGCGTCGGCCTGGGTCGAGCGGCTGGACGAGGTCGCCGACGCTCGCGGGCACGATCCCGCGCCGGCCGGTGCCGCGGAGGCCGTCACCGTCCTCGCCGCGGAGGTCGCCGCGGTCGACGACCCGCACCGGGCGATCGACTGGCTCTCGACATTTCCCCAGGTCCTGCTGATCGCCCTCGGCGAGCGACCGTGAGGTTCCAGGACGCGTCCCCGGACGCCCGGGCGGTCGTCTACGCCGGGATCCAGGCGGATCCCCTCGTCGCGCGGGCGGCCACCTTGCTCGCGGACGCCACCCAGCCACAACGCATCCTCGCCCGCGCCGTGATGAACGGGATGTCGACCGACCCGACCGTCTGGCAGGCGATGTTCCCGACGTTGTTCGGCGCGCCGGTCCCGGCCGACGGCCCGGAGCGGGCGAGGAGCGAGGCGATCCTCGCCGCGTCGCTCGCGGTCGCCGAGCGCGGCGAGCAGGTCCGCTCGCAGTTCCGCGGCGCGATCGTCGAGTCGCTGGCGGAGCTGCTCGTCCGGCGCCGGCCCGGTCTCGCCTCGGCTCTGCCGGTCACGGTCCGGCGCGAGCGGCGGATCCTCTTCGACGGTGTCCGAGCGGAGATCCACCCGTATGACGTCACGGTCGAGGCGTCGGGCGCGGCGGAGGCGATCGACTGCAAGTGGGGCGCGCGGGGGATCAATGCCGACGTCCTCCACCAGCTCGATGATGCGCGGACGCACGCCGCCGACGAGGACGAAACGCTCACCGCGACGATCGTCGTCTTCGATGCGGAGCGATCGTGCGTGGTCCGCCTCGAGCGCCAGACCGCGCCTCATGCCGCGACCCGCCTGATCGCCATCGAGACCCTCGACCGGCTGGCCGGCCGGTGACGACGACCGAGCGGCCCGGCCTCCTCGACGACGGCCGATCCACCTGGCAGACGACCTATCGGGTCCGCTTCGACGAGGCGGGGCCCGACGGTGTCCTGCGGACGTCGGGGTTCATGCGCTATGCCCAGGACCTCGCCTGGCAGCACTCGGCCGATCTCGGGTTCGGGCGGGCGTGGTATGCGGAGCGCGGCCTGACCTGGCTCGTCCGCGCCGCGGAGCTCGTGATCACCGCCGCGCCGGAGATGGGCTCGACGATCACCGCCCGGACCGCGATCGTCGGCATCCGCCGGGTCTTCGCCCGGCGGCGCGGCGAGTTCCGCCTGGCGGACGGGACGCCGGCAGGCTGGGTCCACACCGACTGGGTCCTGATCGACGCCCGCGGCGCCCTGACCCGGATCCCCTCGATCTTCCCGGAGGCGTTCGGGGGCACGGAGGTGATGGGCGCGGTCGGCCGGATCCCGCTCCCGCCGACGTCGCGCGAAGCCGTCCATCGCCGGTTCGCCGTCCGGCCGCACGAGCTCGATCCGATGGACCACGCGAACAACGCGGTCTATCTCGACTGGCTCGAGGAGGCCATCCTCGACGCCGCCGGCGACCGCGACGGCCGGGCCGCGGCCAGGGACCTGCCCCGGCGGTACCGGATGGAGTTCGCCCTCGCCGTCGAGGCCGGCGCCGAGCTCGACGGCGCAGCCTGGCGCGACGACGATGGCTGGAGCTATCGCCTGGCCGGCGCGGACGGCGGCGCGGATCGCTTCCGGGCGCGGATGGCCACGGGCCCGGCGGCTGTCGCCGCTGCGGCGAATGACACGGAGGAAGCCTCATGACCCGAACGGTGCTCACCGGCGGCCGCGTCTTCGACGGGACCGGCAGCGATCCCGCGCTCGCTGACGTCGCGATCGAGGACGGACGGATCGTCGGGCTCGGGACCGGGCTCGACGGAGACGCCGAGGTCGACGTCCGCGACCGGACGGTCCTGCCCGGGATGTTCGACTGCCACACCCACGTCTGCATCTCGAACGTCGACCTGTGGGGCCATGCCCAGCAGCCGTTCTCGCGCCAGTTCTACGAGGCCGCGAGGAACCTCCAGAAGACCCTCGCGATCGGGATCACCTCGGTCCGTGACGCCGGCGGGGCCGATCTCGGGATCAAGGAGGCGGTCGCCGACGGGACGATCGCGGGACCGCGCCTCCAGATCTCGATCGTCATGCTGAGCCAGACCGGCGGCCACGGCGACGACTGGTATCCGTCGGGCGCTGAGGTGCCGTTCATGGGCCCGCACCCGGGCCGACCGTCCGGGATCGTCGACGGCGTGGACGAAATGCGCCGCAAGGTCCGTGAGCTCCATCGCGCTGGCGCTGACGTGATCAAGGTGGCCACGTCCGGTGGCGTGCTCTCGGCCCGCGACGACCCGCGCCACGCCCACTTCCGGCCGGCCGAGCTCGACGCCCTCGTCGAGGAGGCAACTGCGGCCGGAATGTTCGTCATGGCCCACGCCCAGGGCGCGGACGGGATCAAGAACGCGGTCCGGGCCGGGATCCGCTCGATCGACCACGGGATCTACCTCGACGACGAGGCGATCGAGCTGATGCTCCGCCGCGGGACCTGGTTCGTGCCGACGCTCGTCGCCCCACAGGGCGTCCTCGACGCGGTCGACGCCGGGGTGAGCCTGCCGGCGGCGGTGGTCGACAAGGCCCGGATGGTCATCGACATCCATCGAGCGGCCTTCCGCCGGGCGGTCGAAGCCGGCGTCCGGATCGCGATGGGCACCGACAGCGGGGTCACGCCGCACGGGCGCAACCTGCGGGAGCTCCAGCTGATGGCCGACGGCGGGATGCCGCCCGCGGCGGTCCTCGAGGCGACGACGCGCTCGGCCGCCGAGCTGATGGGCGTCGACGACGACCTCGGCACGATCGCCGAGGGCAAGCTCGCCGACCTCGTGGTCGTCGCCCGCGACCCCTACGACTTCACCGACCTCGGCGACCGGGTCGAGCAGGTCTGGCAGGGCGGGAAGCGCGTCGTCTAGAGGATGGGGCGTCCGCGAAGCGCGGTTTCCCGATGCACCAGGCGACTCAGATCGGGGATCAGCACGCTCGGCCGTGCACGAACCAGGCCACGGCCACGCTCGCTGCGACCGAATCCGATGCACCACGTGAGTCAGGTGCGCCGACAGGAGAGCTGTCACAGCCGCAGCTGATCATCGGGTCATGTTCCGACGCGCCGACCCGCTCCGTATCCAGGCCGCTCGCCGCGCGGCCGCGATCGCCCGCTTGATCAGCGCCGGCGAGCTTCCCGATCGGGCGGCGGTGGCCGTGGCCCGATGGGAGGCGACGATCGACGGGCCGGCGGATCGCACCGACTGGGAGGCGTTCGAGGGCTGGCTCGCCGGCCGCCGGCCACGGACCTGAGGCGAGCCGGCCCCGGTCGATCCGGTCGGTGGCTAGACCTCGGCGCCGGCCGCCTCGGGCTGCGGTTCCTGTGCTCGCTCGGGTGCGGCTTGCGTGGCCCGGGTGACCGCGCGGGTCAGGAGCTCGAAGATCGGGGCGAGTTGGCCGACGAGCTGGCTGTTCTCGCCATAGATCGAAAGGTTTGTGCCCTGGAGCACCCTGGATGCGGCCCCGACCATCTGTGGCGCCTGCTCAAGAGGCAGCATCTCGCGCCGCAGATCCTGCTGTGCCCGGGGCAGCAGGAGGTCGCGTTCGACGTCGAGGGTCTTGACCTGGTTCTGGAGGTGTCGCAGCTCGAGCTCCTCGGCGAGGATCCCGCGCTCCTTCTCGATCCGGAGCAGGCGCACCGGGGCTTCGGCATTCACGCGGTCCGCGTCGACTGCGAGCTGAGCGTGGAGCCGCTCCTGCTCGAGTTCGAGGGCCTGGCGCTGGGTCGCGAGGTTCTCCGTCTGCTCGCGGCGCTGGCGGGCGATCCGCGCGAGCTCCAACTGCTCCTCTCGGCGCAGGCTGTCCTGGTCGCCGGCCAGCTTCTGCTCCCTGATGCGACTCTCGGATGCC
>DATAIW010000119.1:0-1856 GCA_036262455.1 Candidatus Limnocylindrales bacterium
GCCCCAGCCCACCGCGTCGGCCTCCGCCCCTCAGCCGACGGACACCCCGTCTACTGCCCCCGCCACTCCGACCCCGACAGGGACGGCGACACCGACGGCGACCGCGTCACCGGGGGAATCGCCGCGCCAGACGCCCACGATCATCCGCACCGTCGACGCCACAGTCCATTCGGACTCGATCCCGCCGGCGCTGTCATCCGTGGCCTTCGTCGACGTCGCAACTGGCTGGGCGGCCGGCAGCGGCGTGATCCTCGGCACGACCGACGGCGGGAAGAGCTGGCGGCCCGAGTGGACCGGCACGCGCTCGATCTTGTCGCTCTCGGCGGTCGATCGGCTCCACGCATGGGGGCTCGGGTATGGGGACCTGAGCGTCGCCGCGGACCGGCTCGTGCGGACGACCGACGGCGGTCGCAGCTGGACGATGACGAAGCTGAGCGGCGGGTTCCGCGAGATCGCCTTTGGGACCGACCGGGTCGGCTGGGCCGTCGTCGGCGGGATCACTGACACAACAGCCGCGCACGGCAGGCTGTGGGAGACCGTCGATGGCGGCCTGCACTGGCGGTCGTCGGCTTTGACGGCCGGGGTCGACTCCGTCTGCTTCGCGAGCCCGGGCCTCGGCTGGGCGGCGGGTGGCTCCAACGTCTATCGGACGGTCGATGGCGGCGGGCGGTGGACGATCGTCGCCCACGGACCAAGCGATGCGATCGAGGCCGCGTGGTCCTTCGCCACCATCCGATGTCGGGGGAACGGCGCGTGGGTCCTCTCGACCGGCGGTGCGGCCGCTGGCAGCGAAGGGTATCTCGTGACGAGAACGCTCGATCGCGGCGCGCACTGGCGGACCGTCCTCGGTCAGTTGGGAGACGCGTCCGCCACCCTGCCAGCCATCGACGCATATGCCGGATCGTTCGACGTCGCCTCGGCGAGCGCCGCCGGCTTCATCGGGTTCTGCCCCGCGTGCGGGTACGGCGACTGGTCGTATACCCGCACGACCGACGGCGGTCGGACCTTCACCCATACGCCCTTGGCCGGGCTGACGGGAGCGTCGCTGCGCGACCTCACCTTCGCGGATCCCGCGCACGGCTGGATCGCGGGCAGTGCCGCGGGCGGGTTCCTCCTCGCGACCACCGACGGCGGGAGAACGTGGCATCGAGCCTACCCGTTCAGCGCACCATGGCCGGCCCTCGACATCGCCCTCGTGTCTCCGAGCGTCGGCTTCGGGCTCGGTGTCATCGGCGACGGGCGCGCGATCCTGCGGACGGACGACGGCGGACGCACCTGGCAGGCGATCGGTCGTCTGCCGGTCGATCCCGGGGCTCGCGACCGCGACCCGATCCTCTCGTTCGTCGACCCAGAGCACGGCTGGGTCGCGACCGCCACTGGCGTGCTCGCGACGACCGACGGTGGCCACACGTGGCGCAGCGTTCCCGGCGCGCCGCCCGGCGGGGTCGCCTTCGCGGATGCCGAGCATGGCTGCGCCGGATCGTTCGACACCCCAGCCGCGATGACGACGGACGGGGGCACGACGTGGGCGCCGGTCGACGCGGGCCGGGGTGTCGTCGCCTGCGCGGCAAGCCTCCTCGATCCGGCCTGGGCCCGGGCCGCGCAGCCGTTCGACCCGGGCAACCTCCTGACCATCGGGGCGGTCGTCGATGCAACCCACGCCTGGGCCCTCGGTTCGCTCGACGCTGACCGGATCGGCCTCGAGTCCACGACGGACGGCGGCACGACCTGGACCGCCTACCGGTGGCCGTCACCCGCGGGTGGAACCGGCGGAACGGTGTCTGACACTCTCGTCCGCGTGTCGTTCGCCACTCCGACCGCCGGCTGGGTGTTCACGTTGTCCGGGCGCCTGTTCG
>DATAIW010000120.1:0-5239 GCA_036262455.1 Candidatus Limnocylindrales bacterium
GTCGGTGGCGGCGCGAGCGGACAGAGCCGGGTGGGGGCGAAGATGCCGCCCCACGATCGGCCGAACGGATAGAAGGGCGGGCCGCCGCCGTAGAAATACTGGGTTGCCGAGCCCTTCAATCCGCCGCCGACGCCGGATCCGCGGGCTGCCCGCCTGGCCCAGCCGTTGTCGGCCTTCTGCCAGTTCGCGTGGCCCGCTTCGACCTGGCTGAAGTCGAGCGCGCCGACGGTCTTCATCGGTCCGACGCAGCCGTCCCGCCAGCGGAGACCGGACGCCGCGTCGATGACGACCGACCGATGGAGGTCGTCCGACTGGGTCGGCTCCGTGCCGGCGATGAACAGCTCCTTGACCCTCTTGTTGGTGAACGGACCCGGCTTCATCCCGCTGAACGCATCGACCGTCGCGGTGACGAGGCCCTTCGGCTGCTTGAAGTCGACGATCGGCGTGCCATGGCTGACCTCGGTCAGGATCCGCGACCAGAGCGGCGCCGACGACCCGAGCGAGAGGGTGTCCTTGTCGGGGGCGTTGTTGCTGTTGCCCATCCATACGCCGACCACGAGAGCAGGCGCCTTGGGGTCCTTCGGCGGGGCGAGGAAGCCGAAGGCAAGGACGTCGCGGTTTTCGTTCGTGGTCCCGGTCTTGTAGGCCGCGGGGCGGCGGACGCCGTGGTCGTAGACGGCCCACTTGCCCCAGAATGGGTTCGTCTTCAGCTCGGTGTTGCCGGCGAGGATGTCGGTGATGATATAGGCCGTCTGCGGGCTGATCACGGTCTTCGCCTTCGGCTTCTTCGTCGAGGCGTCCGGCCAGACGACCGTCCCGTCGGCCCTGGTGACCTTGAGGATCGTCGTCCGCGGCAGCCGCTTCCCGCCGTTGGCAATCGTGCCATAGGCGCTTGTCAGGTCGATCGGGTGGATCTCGATCGTCCCGATCGACATCGAGACCACCGGCCCGGAGCCGGGGATCCAGTGGAGGCCGAAGTCCTGGGCCCGGTGATAGAAGTGGTCGAGGCCGTTCATGATCCCGGCCTTGATCGACGGGATGTTCAGGGAGAATTGGAGGGCCGAGCGGAGACGAACCGGACCGCGCTCCTTCTGATCGGCCTGGGTCGGGACGAACTTGCCGCCGAAGTCGGTCGTGACGTCCATGAACATCGTGGCGGCCGTCATCGTCTGATCCTCGATCCCGATCGAGTAGTTGATCGGCTTGATCGACGAGCCGGGCTGTCGCCAGCCGTCGGACATCACGTCCCACTTCGGCTGGAACTTCTTCGTTCCCTTCGCGATGTAGCTCGCCGACCCGGCATACGCGAGGACCTGGCCCGTCCGGTAGTCGAGGACCGCGGCCGCACCATTGTGGATGTTCGCGCTCTTGAGGTCCTGGAGCCAGCCCCAGTCCTTGCCCGGGATCTTGAGGGACTTGAGCTTGGCGAGGGTGTTCGGCAGGTTGGGGGCCCGGGCCGCGGCATACAGCCACTTCTCGACCGTCGCCTGCATCTTCCAGTCGAGCGTCGTCGTCACCCGGAAGCCGCCGGTGTCGATGTCATTGCATTGATCGGCCGGGACATCCGGGCAGAGGATCGCCGCGAGATCGCTGCGGACCTGCCAGACGAAGTGGGGAGCCTTCCAGTTGACGCCGATCTGGGGGGCGAGGATGACGAGCTCGTTCTTGGCCGCTTCGTACTCGTCGACGGTGTGCTTCGAGCCGGAGAGCGTGCTGCGGGTCTTCATCAGGTCGAGGACGAAGTTGCGGCGAATCACGATAGCCGTCCTGGCCGGGACTTCGAGCTCGTTCTTGCCGGCCGGGCAGTCGGCGCCGTCCTTGATCTTGACGGTGCAGACATCGTCGGCGTTCTTGACCAGGTCATACGTCGAGGGTGACTGCGGAATGGCAGCCAGCAGCGCCTCCTGGGCGAGGGTCAGGTCCCTGAGCTCCTTGCCGAAGTAGGTGTGAGCTGCCGCCTTGATCCCGTACGACTGGTTGCCGTAGAAGTTCTGGTTGAGGTAGGCGGTGATGATCTCCTGCTTGCCGACGTTGCCCGGATACGCCTCGGTCAGGCGAAGGGACTGGATGATCTCGCGGATCTTCCGCTCCTCGCGGCTGCCGATGAAGGCGCTCTCCGGCAGGAGCCGTGCCCGGACGAGCTGCTGGGTGATCGTCGAGCCGCCACGGGGATGACCGCTGAGCGTGTCGAGGGTGGCCGACACGAAACCGGCCGCGTCGAACCCTGGATTCGACCAGAAGTCCTTGTCCTCGATCGCGGTCGTGGCATCGAGCATCTCCGGCGGGATCTGGTCGAACGTGACGACTTCGCGCTTGAACTCGCCGAGGCTCGCCAGCCTGACCTTGCCGGTCCGGTCGGTCAGGACGGTCTGCTGGTCGAAGGAGAGGTTGCTCAGGGTGTCGCGCGGATCCGGCAACCCCTGGCTGTAGTAGTTGTACGCGACGGCGATCCCGATGACGCCCGCCAGGCCGACCGCGAGGAAGGCCAGGAACAGGACCATGGGGATCGCGATCGCGATCCTCCGGATGGTGGGGGAGCCGCGGGGCCGCCCGCGGTCGAGGCTGCGCCGATGGCGCTGCCGCCGCGCGAGGCTGGTCTGCATGTCGGGCCGCACGATAGCATAGGAGCCGTGAGGAGCCCCTTCTTCCTACCCGTCGTGACGGCTCGGCCGACGAGCCTGTGACGCTCCCGGATGGTGCTGACGGGCCCGCTCGGAGCGAGGTGGCCGGCCTCGGCGGCCTGCTCGACGAGCTGACCTGGCGGGGGATGCTCCACGCGACGACGCCGGGTCTCCCGGGGCGTCTCGCCAGCGGCCGGACGATCGCCGGTTACAACGGCTTCGATCCCTCCGGGCCGTGGCTCCACATCGGCCACCTGATCCCGATCATGGGCCTCCTCCAGCTCCAGCGCCACGGCGGACGCCCGGTGGCGCTGGTCGGGGGCGGAACCGGGATGATCGGTGATCCGTCGGGCGCGTCCGCCGAGCGGAACCTGCTCGATCGCGAAACGCTGGCTGCCAACGTCGCCTCGATCCGCACCCAGCTCGAGCGCTTCCTCGACTTCGCCGGTGCCACCGGGGCGGTCATGGTCGACAACCTCGATTGGCTTGCCGGGATCGGGCTGATCGACTGGCTGCGCGACGTGGGAAAGCACTTCACGATCCCGTACATGCTGGCCAAGGACTCGGTCCAGGTCCGGCTCGACCGCGGGTTGTCGTTCACCGAGTTCAGCTACATGCTCATCCAGGCGACCGATTTCGAGCATCTCCACCGGACGATGGGGGTCGAGCTCCAGATGGGCGGCGCTGACCAGTGGGGCAACATCACCGCCGGTCTGGAGCTGATCCGACGGCGCGCCGGGGGAGGGGACAGCGAGGCCGATCGCGACGCGGACGAGCCTGCCCATGGGCTTGCGTACAAGCTTCTGCTGTCGCCGTCGGGCACGAAGTTCGGCAAGACCGCCGGCGGCGAGACGATCTGGCTCGCGCCGGAACAGACCTCGCCGTACACGTTCTACCAGTACTGGCTCAACGTCGACGATCGCGACGTCGGGACGTACCTGCGCTGGTTCACGCTGCTGGCGCGGGCCGAGATCGACGAGCTGGAGCGCGACCTCGTCGCCCGGCCCGAGGCGCGCGCGGCGCAGCGGGCGCTCGCGAGCGACGTCACCGAGCGGACGCACGGCTCGTCCGCCCGCGACCATGCCGCTCGGGTGAGCGCGGCAGCGTTCTCGGGCGAGCCGATCCGGGATCCCGGCGTGCTCGAGACGCTTCATGGCTCGATCGGCGGCTTCGCGTTCTCCGATGCGGACGTCGCAGGCGGCGCGCTGGCGATCGCGGTCGCATCCGGGCTCTACGCCTCCGCCGGCGAGGCGCGCCGGGCGATCGCGCAGGGCGGGTTCACGATCGACGATGAGCGGATCGTCGCGATCGACGCACCCGTCCCGCCGCCCGTCGACGGGGAGTGGCTCGTGCTGCGGGCCGGCAAGAGGCGGATTGCCGTGGGGCGTCGCCGCACGTAGCGGCGAAGGGCGCTCGCGCCCAGAGCCTGGCGCGGCTCGCCAGGGCCCGCCTGCATCGACCCCATCGATATTCCCTGGCTTGCCGGACGAACAGGCGGATTCCGAAGGCCGGAACGGGACAACCATCGCGTTGGCCACGCGTGGGCGACGGTCACAGCAACTTGTCTCTGCAATATTCCCGCGGCAAGCGGCCGCCAATCGGTGGTGCAGAGCCATCGGTAACGATGGCGTCGATATGGCACGACGTAGACGCCCGGCGGCGGAGATCGCGGGAGCTCGCGAGGCCCAGGCCATCGCGGCCACTCTCGGACGCGAGGCCCGGTCGACCCGACGACGACGTCGACTCACGCAGGCGGAGCTCGGGCGTCGAGTGGGGCTGAGCCAATCGGAGATCAGTCACCTCGAGGCGGGCCACGGGCAGGGCACGTCCATCGAGACGTGGACGGCGATCGGGATCGCTCTCGGGCGGCCGTTGACGATCGGCTTCGGCCGGGACATCGTGCCGACGCCGCGCGATGCCGGACACCTCGCCGGGCAGGAGCTCCTTCTGCGGCTCGCTCCGGCGCACGGTCGAGTCGGGCAGTTCGAGCTGCCGACGCGGCCGTTCAACCCATCGCTGTCGATCGACGTCTGTCTGCGCGACCTTCGGAACCGCGTCCTGATCGTTGCCGAGATCTGGAACCGGCTCGACGACCTCGGGGCTGCGGCTCGCAACACGTCGCGAAAGGTCGCCGAGGCGAAGATCCTCGCGGCCACCCACGATCCGCCCGATCGCGTCGCCTGGTGCTGGCTCTTCGTGGACACGGCCGCCAATCGGGAGATCGTCCGGACCTGGCCAGCGGTGATCCGCGCTCAGTTCGACGGATCGTCACAGGGATGGGTTCGTGCCCTGGCGAGTGGCGCCACGCCGCCCGATCGGCCCGGTATCGCCTGGATCGATCTGCGTGAGGGTCGGTTGAGAGAGCTTCGGCTCGCGGGTTGATCCGGTCAGCCGCTGTGGCGGCCGCGCAGGACGTCGATCACCGCCGACGGGCTCACGTCGCGTTCGGCGATCAGGACCAGGGCGTGGAAGAGCAGATCGGCGGTTTCGCCGGCCAGGGCAGCGCGGGTTGCGGTCCGGTTCGCGCCGGAGGTCTCGGCCGTCGCGTCGTCCTTGGCGGCGATCAGGACCTCGCTCGCCTCCTCGGTCACCTTGCGACCGGCGGCGTCCACGCCGCC
>DATAIW010000121.1:0-2900 GCA_036262455.1 Candidatus Limnocylindrales bacterium
ATCCACAGCCCGTCGGCCCATGGGGCATCTCGACCGGTCCGGGCTCGGCTCGCCTGCTCGCCGAGCGGTTCCTCGGCCGTTCGGCGGAGGATGCGATCCCGCCGGCGCTCGAGGTCGGCCGCTTCGGCGTGCCCGGTGCCGTCCCCGGCTAGCGCCAGGAGTTCGGGTCGAACAGGTAGAAGGTGAGCTGCGACCAGCGCTCGCGTAATGCGCTGCGGCGCTCGGAAAGGCGACTCGGTGCGTGGCCGCCGCCGCCGTCACCCTCGACGATCCGCGCCTCCGTTGCGGCGGGGGTCCCACCGTCGGTCGCCCTCTCGACGGTCCGCGCGGCAGCAGCCAGCCGCGGCGATGCCCGGACGACCCGCCCAGCCGCGATGTACCCGCTCATCGCGGCAGACTAATCCTCGGGACGGCGATCGGGAAGGGGAGCGGTCGTCGTATCCTCCGCCGGTGATGACGACCGAGGGTCGCTATGGAGCGCACAGCTCGACCGCACCGCTCCGCGACGTTCTCGTCAAGCGGCCGGGTCCGGCGTTCGGTCGGGCGTTCGACGATCCCGCCCACGGCTTCCTCCGACCGGTCGACCTCGAGCGAGCCCGACGCGAGCACGACGGCCTGGTCGCCGCGCTCGACGGGCTCGGGGTCCACGTCCATGTCCTCGATGTCGAACCGTCGACCGATCCCGACCTCGTGTACGCCTTCGACCCGCTCCTCGTCATCGACGCGGGGGCCGTCCCGCTCCGGCCCGGCAAGCTCAACCGGGCCGACGAGCCGGCGATCATGGAGCGCTGGCTCAACGCCCACGACATCCCGACGGTCGGGCGCATCGGGGCACCCGGGACGGTCGAGGCGGGCGACACCGTCTGGCTCCGCGACGAGCTGTTCGTCATCGGCCGGACCCTCCGGACCAACGACGCCGGGGCCCGCCAGCTCGCCGCGATCGTCGGCGGCGACACCCGGATCGTCGACGTCCCGTACTGGAAGGGTCCGGCCGAGCTCGTCCACCTGATGTCGGTGATCTCGCCGATCAGCGACGAGCTCGCCGTCGTATTCCTGCCGCTGCTGCCGGCGGGGCTGTACGGCTGGTTGATGGAGCTCGGGATCCGGCTGATCGAGGTGCCCGGGGAGGAATACCCGACCCTCGGCTGCAACGTCCTCGCGGTCCGGCCCGGAGTGGTCGTCGTCGCCGACGGCAACGCGGTGACGCGACGCGGTCTCGAGTCGGCCGGCGTCGAGGTCCACGCCGTCGCGCTCGGCGAAGTCGGCGAGAACGGCTCGGGCGGGGTGACGTGCCTGACTCGACCGCTGCTCCGCGGCTGATGGCAACGGGCCTGTCGGACGCCGCCCGGGCGGCCGCCGACGCCGTCGATCCGGCCGCCATCCGGGACGAGCTCGCCGCGATCGTCCGGATCCCGAGCGTCACCGGTCGCGAGGAGGCCGTCGCCGGCGAGCTCGCTGGTCGCGCCCGGGAAGCCGGCCTCGCCGTCGAGCTCCTGACGCCCGACCCGGCGGCGATCCGGGCCGATTCCGCGTGGCCCGGGGAAGAGACCGAGCGGACCTCGCTGCCGGTCGTCATCGGCCGGATCGGGCGGCCCGGCGGCCGGCGGCTGGTCCTGTCCGGCCACATCGACGTCGTCCCGCCCGGGGATCCGGCCACCTGGATGGTCGATCCGTGGGGTGGCGAGGTCCGCGACGGCCGCCTGCACGGCCGCGGCGCCTGTGACATGAAGGGTGGCGTCGCGGCGATCCTCGGTGCGGTCCGGGCGCTCGTCGCGAGCGGCGCCGCCGCGCGGTTGGCCGGCGAGCTCGTCGTGGCCCTCGTGCCGGGTGAAGAGGACGGAGGGCAGGGGACCCTGGCCGCGATCCGGGCCGGCGTCCGCGGCGACCTCGCGATCATCACCGAGCCATCCAACCTCGAGATCGTCGTGGCCCATGCCGGGGCGATCACGTTCCGGCTGACCGTGCCGGGCCGGGCCGCCCACGCGAGCCAGCGCCGGGAGGGCGTGTCGGCGCTCGACAACCTCTACGTCGTCCTGCGCGCGCTCGAGGCCGACGAGACCGCCCGCAATGCATCCGAGACCGACCCGTTGATGACGGTCCTCGGCCTGCCCTATCCGACGATCGTCGGGATCGTGGCGGGTGGCGAGTGGGCGTCGACCGTGCTCGACCGAGTCGTCGTCCACGGGCGGTACGGCGTCCGGCTCGGCCAGAGCCCGGCGAACGCGGCGGCGGACCTGCGGCGGGCGATCGACGCGGCCAATGAGTCAGACCCCTTCCTAAGCGAGCACCCGGCGACGGTCGAGATCGTCGGCGGGACGTTCGGATCGGGTCGGATACCGTCCGAGCACCCGTTGCCGGTCGGCCTCGCGGACGCCGCAGAGGCCGTCACCGGCCGCCGGCCGGCCCTCCTCGGCGAGCCGTACGGGGCAGATATGCGGCTGTTCATCAACGAGGGCGACACGCCCTGCGTCATGTATGGCCCGGGTGACGTCAAGGTCGCCCACGGCGCCGACGAGCACGTATCGCTCGCCGAGGTCGAGGAATGTGCCCGGGTCCTCGCCGCGTGGGTCGTCCGCGAGCTCGGGGTCGGGTAGGGCGCGACGGGCCGAGCTGGGGATATCGGTGTCCCGCTGTGCGCGGGGCGAGCCTATCCGACGCGAATGTCATCCCGGCGGGCCCGAACGACCGGGAATCGCACGAGATCCACGCCCGACGATCGCCGTCGACCGATTCCGGGCCGAACGCGTCCAAGGCTGTGCCCAGCGCGTCTCACGTGCTCACCGGGTGAAGACGGCTCGCGCCGAGCCCGGGCCGAGCTCCGGCCGGCCCTCGCGCGACCCGATTTCGGGTCAGGCCGCTGCGTGCCCCGAAATCGGGTCGCGCGAGGGCCGGCCGGAGCT
>DATAIW010000122.1:0-7664 GCA_036262455.1 Candidatus Limnocylindrales bacterium
GCCTTCGTGCCGCCGATCTTGAAGCGGTACCGGGCGAGGTAGTCGCGCATCCCGGCCCAGAACGCGGTCGAGCCCATCACCTTGCGGGTGTCGTCGAGGAAGTTGCCGCCCTGGATGTAGATGTCCTCGTAGTAGCAGGCGCTCGAGTACTGGTAGATCGTCAGGTCCAGGCGGGCCGTTGCGCAGCGCGAGCCCCGGCGCAGCCCCAGGACGTAGCGGGCCACGAAGTCGGTGGCCGCCTCATCGGCGTAGGGCTGGCGGGCCTGGTCGTTGCCGGCGATCCCGTAGAACCATTGATGCCCCGTCTCGTGGGCGACGAGGTAAGGCAGGTTGCCGGCCCCGGTCGGGATCCATGTCAGGCCCGGCGATTCCATCCCGTAGCCGCCGGCCGTCTGGGCGAGGTCGTAGGTCCGGTACGGATACGCGCCGAGGAGCTTCGCCTCGCGCGCAAGCGCGGTCTTCGCCGCGGAAAGGACCGCCAACGCCGGGAACCCCGGCCGGTACCAGACGTGGACGAGGACGGCGCCGACCGTCGCCGACACTGTCTTGTAGTCGGGCGCGCCGGCGAAGACGAAGTCGCGGACGTTGCGGGCCTCGAACGACGTCGTCGACCCGGTCCGGCTCGTCTGCTCGCCGGTCGTCGCCCAGCGGATCGCGCGGTCGCTCACGATCGTGACCCGGACGCGCGGGCTCACCGGTGTCACGAACGGATCGCCGTGGTTGGGCCGATCGAAGGCGGTCGGGATGCTGATCCACGGCAACCAGCGATGGGCCTCGAGGATGCCATTGGCCCGCGTGAAGAGCCAGTTCGAGCCCGCCGTGTCGCTGCGCAGCGTCGCGAGATACCCGATCCGGACCGTCGTCGTCGCGCCCGGCTCGAGGATCCCGCCCAACGCCAGATGGATCGTCTGGTCGGACACGGTCGCGTGGACCGCCACGCCGTCGACCCGGGCCAACGTCAGGGTCATGTGGCCGAGGCGGGCAGCGATCGTGTTCAGCTCGAGGCGATCGATCGCCTTGCCCGACGTATTCGTGACGGTCATCGTCGACGAGACGTGGAAGCTGCGCGTCGCGAAGCTCAGTCGGACCGTCGCGACGTACTCGGCCGACAGGTTGATGCTCGTCGCGTTGACGGTGCCCGGGACGACGCCGTCCGTCGTCGGAGCCACGACGCCGCCGGGGCCGACCGACGGCGACGGCGCCCTCGCCACGGCCGGTTGGGTCGTCGACGGGCTGGCGGGGGGCGTGGCGGTCGAGGCCACCGGCGCTTGCGCCGGGGGCGATGCCAGCGCGAGGTCGGCGGTCGCGACGACCGACCTTGCGGCGGATTCGCCACCGAGCCTGCCGCCACCGATCGCGACCGCGCCGGCCGCGAGACAGGCGATGGCGACGAGCCAGCGGAGCGCGATCGGTCGGGCGCGAGGCATGCGGATCATCGGGGTCATGCTAGGCCGGGTGGTCTCGATCGGTCGACCGTCGATAGACTGGCGCGATGGCGACGACCGACCGACCCCGATCGATCGCGGCGACCGACCCGATCGATCCGGTTGCCGGGGCCCGGCTCCTCGATGCCATCCGCTCGACCCTGCCGGACGTCCGTCTCCTCGCCGATCCCGTCGATCGCGAGTCGTACCGCAACGACGAGACGGCGTATCTCAGCGCCGGCCTGCCGCTCGCCGTCGTGCTGCCGGAGACGACGTCTGAGGTCGCCACGATCGTCCGGCTGGCCGCGGCGCAGCGCGTCCCGGTCGTTCCGCGTGGCGCTGGCTCCGGGCTGAGCGGCGGCGCGGCCGGGATCGAGGGCGGGCTGACGATCGCCCTGACCCGGATGAGCCGGGTGCTCGAGATCGACCGGGCGAATCTCGTCGTCGTCACCCAGCCCGGCGTCCTGAACGCCGACCTCAAGGCCGCGGTCGCCGCGGAGGGCCTGTTCTACGCGCCCGACCCGGCGAGCTACGAGACCTGCTCGATCGGCGGGAACCTCGGCACGAACGCTGGCGGCCTGTGTTGCGTGAAGTACGGCCAGACCCGTGACAGCGTCCTCGGGCTCGAGGTCGTCCTCGCCGACGGCCGCGTCATCCGGACCGGTGGCCGCTCGGTGAAGGACGTCGCAGGCTACGCCCTGACCCACCTCTTCGTCGGGTCGCAGGGGACGCTCGGGATCATCACCGAGGCGACGCTCCGCCTCCACATCGCGCCCCCGCCGCGCTCGACGATGCTTGCCTTCTTCGCGTCCCTGCCCGCGGCGGGTCGGGCGGTCGCCGCGATCATCGGGGCCGGCATCCACCCGGTCACCCTCGAGCTGCTCGATCACGAGACGATCCTCGCGGTCGACGATGCGTTCAAGCTGGGCCTCGAGCGCAATGCGGCCGCGATGCTTCTCGTCGAGAGCGACCTGCCGGCCGCGGCCGCGTCGGCCGAGCTCGAGACGGCGGTGGCGGCGTGCGAAGTCGCCGGCGCGACGAGCGTCGTCCGGGCCGAGGACCCGACCGAGGCTGACTGGCTGCGCCAGGCCCGCCGTCTCGCCCTCCGGGCGTTGGAGCAGCAGGGGATCGTCCGGATGGAGGACGTCGGCGTGCCGCGCGGCCGCGTCCCGGAGCTGCTGGTGGCGATCCAGGCCGCGGCCGACCGCCACGGCGTACGGGTCGCGACGTTCGGCCATGCCGGCGACGGCAACCTCCACCCGAACTTCATCTTCGCCCGGGACGACCCGCGCGCCGCTGAGCTGACCGAGCTCGTCCGCGACGAGATCTTCGCCGCCGCCCTCGCCCTCGGCGGAACCGTGACCGCGGAGCACGGGATCGGTCTCTCGCGGCGGGCGGCGCTCGTTGACCAGGTCGGTCCGGACGTGATCGACGTCATGCGCTCGATCAAGGCCGCCCTCGACCCGCTCGGGATCCTGAACCCCGGCCGAGTGATCTGATCGGCACGGCGCCGCGTTCCGCTCGTGACCGCCGCACGATGGTCGTTGCGGCGCGGATCTCGGGCGTGATCCTGGCCGTCGCCGCCTGCACGACGTCTCCGGTCGTCACGAGCCCCGGGCCGTCGCACGGATTGGACGCCTCGGCTGGCCCGTCCGTTGACGCCGGGGTCGCGATCCCGAGGATCCTGATCCTCTCGACGGACGGAACGTTATCGATCTACGACCCGCAGCAGCCCGCTCCGCAGCTACCCCGGCGCCTGATCGTTCCGCCCGGTCGCTGGAACCTGACGAGCGGCCCGGCTTCGGTGGCCCTGACGAGCCTTGATCCCGCCGGGTCGCGAACCATCCTGCTCGGGACGATCCCGGACGCCGCCTTCGTCGGTGACGAGCAGATCACCCTGCCCGCCGGCGACCCGTGGCAGGGCGGCTACGCGGCGTGCCTGTCGGGGGCCGGGCCGATCCTCGCCGCGGACGCCGGCCTCGCGTTGTGGCTGATCGCTCCCGGAGAAGCTCCCGTCAAGCTGCCGAACCAGGGCAACAACACCGGCGGCTGCGCCTGGCTCGACGACAGCCGCGTGGTCTGGGAGCAGGAGAACGATCGTCTGGCGACGTTCGATCTGGAAGCCGCCAAGACATCGGAGCTGCCCGCCACCGACATCGTGGGCGATCCGTCGGGCGGGCGCGGTCGGATCGCCGGCCGCACGGCCCAGGACGGACTCGACGTGCGCGCCTACACGCTGGACGGGTCGAGCGTCAAGATCGGGCCGTCGGTCGGCCGGATCGATCCGGAGGTCGGTGGGAGCCTGTCGGCCGATGGGCGCTGGCTCGTGACCGCCGGACCGGATCCGCTCGCACGGGTCTATCGCGTCGACGAGACGAGCCTGACCGCCTTCGGCAGCTTCGGGATCGGAGCTGACGATCGCGTCGAGTGGATGCCGCTTCCGGGTCCGTAACCCACGCGCGCGGTGATCCGCGCCGGGACCGCGCGCGAACCCCCGGACGTGACCCACGCTCGTCGCCTCGCCCGACCGTGCTTGCCGCCGATCGCGATCGCTCTCCTCTCGGTCGCGATCGTGGCCTGTGGTGAACCGCGCGCGCCCTCGAGCCCGGCGGGCTCCGGGAGCGCGGCTCGCGCCTCGCCTCCGCCGTCGGCGCCGTCGGCGCCGTCCGGGGGTCCGGAAGCGAGCGCCATCTCGTCGAGCCCAAGCTCGCCGTCCGTCGCGTCGACGGCTGCCGAGATCGCCCGCCTCGAAGCTGTCGTCGCCGCTGATCCGACCGATGCCGGCTCCCAGCGGGACCTCGGCTTCGCGCTCGCCCAGCGCGTCCGCGAGACCGCCGACCCGTCGCTCTACGCCCCCGCCGAGGCGGCGTTCCGGGCCGCCCTTCGACTCAGGCCCGACGACGCCCCGGCGCTCGTCGGGATCGCCGGGATCCAGCTCGGGAAGCACGAGTTCGCGGCCGGTCTCGAGACCGCGCGCCGGGCGCTGGCCCTCTCGCCGTCGCTCGTTGCGGCGCACGCGGCCCAGGTCGATGCGCTCGTTGAGCTCGGCCGGTACGACGAGGCTGACACCGCGGCCGGGGCCATGTTCGGGCTGAGCTCGGACCTCTCGACGCTGGCCCGGGTGTCGTATCTCGCCGAGCTCCGCGGGCGCCTGCCCGCAGCGCTCACGGCGATGCGCGCGGCCGCCCGGGCGCCCGGGCTCGCCCCGGAGAACACCGCCTACATCGACGCCCTGCTGGGCAACCTCCTCGTCGCGAACGGCGATCCGGACGGTGCCGCGACCGCTTACGCGTCGGCCCTGGTCCTCGTCCCGGAGCACGCGCCGTCGCTCGCGGGCGGAGGGCGGTTGGCGGTCGGCGCGGGGCACCTCGACGAGGCGATCGAGCGCTTCGAGCACGCCGCGCGGGTCGTGCCGCTGCCCGAATACGTGATCGCCCTCGGCGACGCCCAGACCGCCGCCGGGCAAGCCGACGGCGCCGTACGGAGCTACAAGCTCGCGCGCGCCGAGATCCAGCTGTTCAAGGCCGCCGGCGTCGTCGTCGACGTCGATCTTGCCCTCCTCGAGGCCGACCACGGCGATCCGGCAGCGGCCCTCTCCTACGCCATGGCGGCCCTCGCGGTCACGCCGACGGTGCGCGCCGCGGACGCGGTCGGGTGGGCGCTCCATCGCCTCGGCCGCAACCGGGAGGCGCTGGCGCAAGTGAAGGACGCCCTCCGGCTCGGTTCGATCGATCCGATCCTGCGCTACCACGCGGGAGCCATCGAGGCGTCCCTCGGCAAGGCCGTCGATGCGCGCCGGGACCTGACGCGGGCGCTCGCGACGGACTCGGGTTTCTCGGCGACCGGCGCCGCGGAGGCGCGACGCCTGCTCGCCTCGCTGAAGGGCTGACTCGAGCCTGCCCGCCGTTGGCTGCGCGCCCGGTGCGCGCTGCGGCGCTCGGGAGCATCGTTCCCGGCTGTCATCCGTCGATCTGCGCCGCAGGCGCGCAGTCCGGCGTCGGAGCGACAGGAATCCGCCGGTCCGGGCCGGATCGCACGTCGTCCTTCGTCGCGACGCGCGCCGGGTGCGCAGTCGGCGCCTGCCCGCAGTGGCGCGCGTCGCCCATTCATCCACCGGGCGTTCATCCAGAACGCCGGACACCGCGAACACCCCTCGACAGCGCACCGGTGAGGAGTCGCGACGCACCGGACCTGCACCTTCGATCCAGCACCCGAAGGGACGTTCGGGTTCTGCCCCAGCCCTGCACCGGAGAACGATCCGTGTCCACACGATCCAAGGCAGCCGCCCTCACCGGCGCCCTGATCCTCGCGACCAGCTCGGTCGGTGGGATCCTGGCGTCCAGCCATCGCGAGGCGCCGCTCATCGCCGGCGATCCCGCGGCCGACAACACCGACCTCTACGCCTTCCTCGATCCGAACGACAACACGAAGCTGACGATCATCGCCAACTACGTGCCGCTCGAGGAGCCGGCCGGCGGTCCGAACTTCTTCCCGTTCGACCCGAACGTCCGGTACGAGATCAAGATCGACAACACCGGTGACGGCGTCGCCGACGTGACGTACCGGTTCAAGTTCAAGACGCGCTCGCAGGCGACGAACTTCGCCGGCATCCCGACGTTCCTCTACAACGACGGCCCGGTGACCAGCCTGGCCGATCCGAACCTGCTCGTGAAGCAGACCTACAGCATCGAGCGCAACGGCGTCGCGATCGGCAGTGGCCTGCGGACCCCGCCGGTCAACGTCGGCCCGCGCTCCACGCCCGACTACGCCATGACGGCCGGGCAGGCCATCTACACCCTGGGCGACGGAATGAAGGTGTTCGCCGGCCAGCGTGACGACGCCTTCTTCGTCGACCTCGGCTCGATCTTCGATCTGGCCGGACTCCGCAACTTCAACGCGCTCCACGCGATCCCGCTGCCCGCGGCGGCGGGCGTCGACGGCGTCGGTGGGTTCAACACCAACTCGATCGCGATCGACGTTCCGCTCAATCTCCTGACGAAGGATCACCATCAGCCGACCGGTCCGAACGACCCCGACGCCGTGCTCGGCATCTGGGCGACGGCCAGTCGCCAGCAGACCCGGAAGCTCAACGCCATCGGGACGATGAGCTTCAGCGGTCCGTGGGTCCAGGTCTCGCGCCTCGGCAACCCACTGATCAACGAGGTGATCATCCCCCGCGAGAAGAAGGACTACTGGAACGGCCAGACGCCGAACCACGACAGCCAGTTCGCGAAGTACTACAAGGCGCCCGAGGTCACGGCTGTTGCCAACGTCCTCTATGACGCCCTCGACACGCCGGCCACGACGAACCGCAACGACCTCGTCGCGATCCTCCTGACCGGTCTCGACATCCCGAGCTCGACGGTCGTTCCGGGCGGCCTCCACTACACGCGGACCGGCACGACCCAGGCCGACCTGCTCCGCGTCAACACCGGCATCAAGCCGAACGCGGCCGGCGCCTGTGTCTTCGGCGTGGCCGGTGGCGGCTCTCCCAGCCGCCTCGGGGCACTCGACGGCGACCTGTGCGGCTTCCCGAACGGGCGCCGGCTCGCCGACGACGTGACCGACATCGAGCTGCGCGCCCTCCTCGAGGGCTACGGCCCGACCCTCAACGCGGTCCTCGGCGTCCCGAACCGCAGCCCGAACAACCTCATCGGCGACGGCGTCGACGAGAACGACGTGCCCTTCCTCGCGGCCTTCCCCTTCGAAGGGACCCCGAACCAGGGGTATGAGCACACCCACCACCGGCTTGGGCCGATCCCGATCTGAGCAACCCGCGCTCCCGTGACGCGAACGGCCCGGGCCCCGCCCGGGCCGTTCGGAATCCCCGGGGGTCGAGCCGGGACACGTCCGAAATCGCATGCCGCCAACGACGACATCCTGCACAGCGAATCGTGCGGTTCGGACGCCGATTTCGTCCCAGCGAGCCGAAACGAGAGTGACAGTCGGCAGCGGCCGATCTCGGACGTCCGCGGGCGGTTGACAGCCCTGCTCCACCTCGCGGATCATGCATTGCACATCTGTAACGTGCAAATGTGCGCCACGATCCCGGAACCCCGGAGCCCGCGTGTCCGACGTCCAGCAGCTGATCCAGGCGAGCCGCCTCTACTACGAACTCGGTGAGACGCAGTCGCGCGTCGCCGAGCTCCTCGGCGTCACCCGACCGCAGGTCTCCCGGCTGCTCAAGCGCGCCCGGGCGGAGGGGATCGTCGAGATCCGGATCGTCGATCAGGCGTCGGT
>DATAIW010000123.1:0-4134 GCA_036262455.1 Candidatus Limnocylindrales bacterium
GCGATCGGTTCAGCCGGATCGATCGTCCCGAGGGCGAGGTGGCGGGCGACCTGGTCCTCGTCCGTGACGATGCCGGCGAGGAGGCGGTGGAGCAGGCGCCGCCGTCCGGGCCCGAGATCGTCGAGGACGATCTCGGTGATCAGCGGGTGGCTGACCCGGAGGTCGTCGTCGAAGACGATGAGGCGGTCCCGCTCGAGTTGTTCGAGATCCTGGTCGACCGACTGGGCCGGCTCGCCGCGCTCGGTCAGGACGAGGCCGATCGTGGCCGGGGATGGTCGGTCGAGGGCGGCGATGGCCGTGAGGACGAGCCGTGCCCGGTCGCCAAGCGCGGCGAGCCGTGCCGACATCAGCTCGCGCAGGCTCGCCGGGATCGTCATCGGATCGAAGAAGCCGGACGGTTCGGCCCCCGAAGTTGTGGCCGCTCGCGCCAGCTCGAGGGCGAAGAACGGATTGCCCGCCGACACGTCGGTGATCCGGGTGAGGGCCGGCCGGGCGGGCGCCGCCCCGAGCCGTTCGCGCAGCATGTCATGGAGTGCCGCAGCGGACAGGGACTGCAGCTCGATCCGCGTCCGGCTGTCGGCCGGCAGCGCGTCGCCAAGCCCGCTCGACGCATCGTCGAAGGGCGTCCGCCGGGTGACGAGCAGGCGGGCCCGATCCGGCAGGCGGCGGATCGCGAAGCGCAGCGTCTCGCGCGATGCCGCGTCGATCCATGGCTCGTCGTCGATCGCGATCAGGACGGGCCTCGACGCGACGGCTCGCTCGAGCATGGCCACGACCGCCGTGCCGACCGTCCGCACATCGAGCGCGACGTTCGGATCGGCCTGGAGCAGCACCGCCGCGATGGCGGATCGCTGGAGGTCGGGAAGCGCGGCGCCGTGGGCCTCGGCCAGTCGCCCGATGAGATCCGCGAGGGCGGCGTAGGGCAGATCGAGCTCCCGCTCCGTCGCGCGGGCGATGAGCACGAGCGATCCGCCCGCCCGCGCGGTGTCGACCGCGCTGCGCCAGAGGAGGGTCTTGCCCATGCCCGCGGCTCCGGCGATCGCCAGCGAACGCGGGGGACCGCCCGCGTCGGCGACGAACGCCTGGACGGCCCGCACCTCGTCGTCACGGCCGATGATCGAGGTCTGTCTCGCGGACGGCATCCCGGCGATCGTACCGTCGTCGGGCCCCCGCGCGAGGCTCGCCCTCAAGCGCCCGGACCGGGCACCGGCTCGATGTTCGGGCAATGCACGAAGGGCGGACCACCGCCGGCGCGTTGCCGAGAGGACCCACGATGCGTCGGACGAACCTGAGCCTGTACTACCTGGCCGGCTATCTGCTCCCGGCCGGGACGCTGCTGCTCCTGGTCCCGGACTTCGCGACGAAGCTCCTCCTCTCGAACCGAACCTACGATGACGCGCCGCTCCGGCTTGCCGGCGTCCTGTTGATTGGTCTCGGCCTGCTGGTCGTCCAGATGATCCGGCACCGGCTCGAGGTGCTCTACCCGACGACGATCGTCATCCGCCTCCTGATCAGCGCAACCCTGATCGGGCTCTTCGTCGAGACGAGCGACCCGTTCTTCCTCGTCGTGCTGACGGTCGTCGTGATCGGGATCGCCCTGACCGGGATCAGCCTGGTGCTCGATCGGCGCCAGGAGATGGCAGCGGCCTGAGCCCCGCGCGGCGCGCTGGCGGCGCCCGATTCCCGTCTCAACAGTCGCCGGGGGACTCGTACGGCGGGTTTCGAGGGTGGTGGCTGCCCATTGGGCGTCGATCGGGCAGGCGGCCACGCACGTCCGGCCGGGTGATCAGTCGGTCAACCGTCAGGCATCTGCCGCAAGAAGTCCTGGCGCGACTGCACGGCCAGGAGTCAGCCGTCGGCCCCCGCGGCCGCGCCCGGCCCGAATCCGGGTGCCGGTGGCGTCGGGCGTAGACTCACCTCGCTGAACGACTGACAGGAGCATCGCCCCAGAATGAAGATCTTCCTCGACACCGCCGACATCAACGAGATCCGCCAGGTCGCGAAGTGGGGCGTCCTCGACGGGGTCACGACGAACCCGAGCCTGTTCGCCAAGACGAGCGGATCGACCTACGAGGAGGTCCTCAAGGAGATCTGCACGATCACGAGCGGTCCCGTGTCCGCCGAGGTCGTCGCGGAGGACGTCGAGGGGATGCTCCGCGAGGGCCGGGCGTTCGCCAAGCTCGCCCCGAACATCGTCGTCAAGGTCCCGATGAGCGAGGAGGGCCTCGAGGCGATCTCGACGTTCGCGGACGAGGGGATCAAGACCAACTGCACCCTGATCTTCACCGCCAACCAGGGGCTGCTCGCCGCCAAGGCCGGCGCGTCTCTCCTCAGCCCGTTCGTGGGCCGGCTCGACGACATCAACCAGGACGGGATGATCGTCATCCGCGAGCTCGTCGACATCGTGACGATCCACGACATCGAGACCGAGGTCCTCGCGGCGTCGATCCGGAACCCGCTCCACATGACCCAGGCCGCGCTCGCCGGCGCGCACGTCGCGACGCTCCCCTTCAAGGTCCTCCAGCAGATGGTCCATCACCCGCTCACGACGTCGGGCATCGTCCAGTTCCGGGCCGACTGGGAGAAGGCGCGCAAGGCGCTCGAGACGGCCAACGCCAAGGCCTAGCCTCGGTCGTCTCGCTGAGCTCGCGAGCCGATCAGACGGTCGGTGACGGGCTCGCGGCCGGCGCCTCCTCCGACGGGGCCACGGGCGACGGGCTGTCGGAGGGGCCCGCCTGCTCCGGCGCGACCGGCGACGGCGTGGCGGTCGGTGCCGGTGTGGCCGTCGGATCCGGCGTCGGCGTCGGGTTGGGTGGCGGCGTCGGCGTCGGCGTCGGGTCCGGGACACCGGCCGGCAGGCGGATCGGGGCCACGATGACCCAGCGGTGGTACCACTCGGACGGGCCATAGGCCGGTGACACCGAGCTCCGCTTCCAGCCCGACTTGTACGGGTCGTCGTACGGGCTGTCCGTCTCGCGGTACGCCTGGAAGCGGATCCGCCACGTCCCGGACTTGAACGTGGCGTTGGAGACCTTCGTGTTGACGAAGTGATCCTTGTACAGCGGGTCCGACAGGTAGATGTAGCGGACGGTGAACGCGTCGGACAGCGCCGGATCGTCGCCGTCGACGACATAGCCGGTCATCACCTGGGCATGGCCGCCCGCCCACGCCAGGATCCCGACCGGCATCCGGTACTGGGCGATCGCGCGCACCGCGGCGTGGACCGCCGCGTCGTAGCTCGTGAACCCGAGATCGTCGTACACCCATTGCGTCGGGTCGGTCATCGCGGCGCTGCCCCAGCCATAGGCGTTGAGGGCGTTCCGCCAGCCATGGCCATCGGAGCCGTAGCCGCGGGCCGACAAGGTGTCGTGGCTCCGCTCGAACCAGAGGATCGAGGTCATGTCGTGCGTGTTCGACGTGTTCGCGTCGTTCTTGACGCGGCTCGCCGTCCAGCGGAATGCGTTGCCGCCGGTGTGCCGATACGCGATCGCGTTGAGCATGATCATCGTTGCGGCCGCCGTGCACGCGGTGGGGTACGGGTCCTGGTAGACGAACGCACTCGACGTGTAGAGGTTGAGCGTCCAGGTCGGCGCGGCGTTGGCGGGCGCCGGCGACCAGTGGCTGAAGAGCGCGACGAGCCCGACGACGAGGGCGAGGGTGCGTCGCAGGCCAGCCGGGCGTCGGTGTCTGGCGGCCATGCCGGGTCGTTCGGTCTGCACTGGCTCCTGACCCTAGTCGATGACGCGGCCCTCGCCAAGTAGCGCCAAGGTCATGGGACGAGTATGAAACGTCTTCGCAAGACGGTCGATTCCGAGGACACCTCAGCGCCAGACGCCGCCCCGCATGACCCGTCGGACGAGGAGCTCGTCGTCGAGCTCGACGAGGTCGGCACGCTGGCCCGGCGCGAGGCGACCGCGGTCCGCGACGCCGAGCATCGCCAGCGGGTTGCGGCTCGCGGCGGCCACGGTGGCCGGCAGGGAGGCGCCCCTCCGGACGAGGTTCCGGACCGCGCTGTCGAGGGCGATCACGGATCCCGCCAGCGTGCCGCTGCCGACGATCGTGCAGCGGCCGCCGTGGACCTCGATCTCCTGTCCGCCGATCGTCACCCGCCCGTCGCCCATCCCCGCCAGGGAC
>DATAIW010000124.1:0-11606 GCA_036262455.1 Candidatus Limnocylindrales bacterium
GTCCTGGTGCCCGCCGCGGTTGCCGCCGGGGCCGCTCTGGCGATCGGCAACACCCTCGTCGATGTCGAGCGCGATCGGGCCGCGGCGGTCTCCTCGATCGCCATCTCGCTCGGTCCGTCTCGTGCCTCGCGACTGGGCGCCGTGCTCCTGGCGGCGGTCTGGGTAGCCGCCGTCGGATCGGCCATCGCGACCGGCGCCGGTTGGATCGCCGTCGCCGCGATCACGGTTGCGGGCATGATCCCGGTCGTTGCCGCGATCGGCGCGCGGGCGGCAGCCAGCGCCGCCCGGGAGCGGGCCTGGCAGGCCGAGGCGATCGGGCTTGCCGTCCTCGCGACCGTCTGGCTGGCGATCGTCCTTGCCGCTGGTCGACCGCTCGGCTGAGGCGGCCCGACCGGCGGGTCAAGCCCGGGCGATGGGGCCGTGCGCTCGCGCACCAACCCGGGACGAAGGTACCCCTAACCGACCGCGGGGCACCGTCGTTCTCCTTGGTGTCATCCCACCACGGAGGAATCATCATCGTGAGTCTCGCCACCCGCCGGCTTCGCAGTCTCCTCATTGCGCTCGCTGTCCTCGCCCTCTCCGCGACCGCCGCCCTGGCTGGACGCACCGTGCTGTCGACCCCGCAGCACCAGGGCGCCAGCCAGAACGAGCAGGCCGAGGAAAGCGATGCGCCCGATGCCGAGGAGTCGGAGGCGCCGGAGGGGTCCGAGGCCCCCGAGTCACCCGATCCGTCGGGGACCGACGCGGCCGACACCACCGACACCACCGACGCGGCGACCGGCGAGCATCCCGACAACCACGGCAAGCTGGTCAGCGAGGCCGCCCAGAGCCAGACGCCCGATGGCTTCGACAACCACGGCGCATATGTCCGGACGATCGCCCAGGCCAACCACGGTCATTCGGGTGACGCGGCCAAGCACGCCGGCAAGCAGCACTGACCGGGCTGCGGGCCGAACCGTCGGGCCCGCACGCCAAGCCCGACAAGCCGAAGCCGGCGCCGCGAGGCGCCGGCTTCTTGCTGCAGGTCGACCGGAGACGGGGAGTGATCAGTCGCTGTCGCCGGTCCGGATGAGGGCAATCGCGTTCTCGAGCTTGAGCTTGGCGATCGTCAGGTACTTCGCGAGGTTGGCCCGATCGATGTCGGGGATCGCGCGCATGACGTCCGGGGCGCGCAGGACCGCGACCAGATCCTCGACGGCGTCGGACAACTGGTGACGGGCGTTGACGAGCGAGTCGTCGCCGATCGTGACCGGGACCCGGTCCGAGGGGTTCCATCCGCTCGCCGCATCGTCAGGTTCCTGTGAGGCCTGCCCGGCTTCGAGGGCTTCCTCGTCGGGTGATTCAGCATCGCGGACCCTGGTCCGACGACCCTCGATCTTCTCGCGAAGCTTGACGAGCGAGAGTTCGCCGGAGGCGACCTGCGCGGCCAGCCGCTTGCGCTTCTTCGGGTCCTGGACCTTGAGCAGCTCGTAGGCGTGGGAGACGGTGTCTTTGCGCAAGGACACCAGCTCGCGGATCTCTTCGGGGGCGTCGGCCAGACGGAGACGATTCTCGAGATAGCCCTTGTCCTTGCCCAGCTTGTCGGCGAGCTTGCGGATGCTGTAGCCGTGCTCGCGGACCATCCGGTCGAACATCGTCGCTTCCTCGAGCGGCGAAAGGTCCTCGCGTTGGAGGTTCTCGATGATCGAGATCTCCAGCGCCGTGTCGTCGTCGATCTCCTCAACGAGGGCGGGGATTGTCGCGATGCCCGCTTCGCGCGTGGCGCGCCAGCGGCGCTCGCCCGCGATGAGCTGGTAGCGGTTTTCGCCGAGGGGACGGACGAGGATCGGCTGGAGGACGCCGTGTTCCTTGATCGACGCGGACAGCTCGTGGAGCGCGTCCGCGTCGAAGACCATCCGAGGCTGACCCGGATTCGACTCGATCCGGTCGATCGAGATGACCTTGACGCCGGTGCTCCGTCCGGCGTTCTCGGACGAGAGCAGGCTGACGATCGCGGGCGAGAGCTCGCGATCCTCTGACAATCGACGGGCGGCGACGGCGCGGAAGTCAGGCCTGGCCAAGATCAATGACCTCCCGGGCAAGCTCGCGATACGTACGAGCGGCTTCGGATGAGCCGGCATACGACGTGATCGGTCGTCCGGCGAGGGGCGCCTCACCGAGCTTCACCGTGTTCCGGATGATGCTGGCGAACACATGGTGATCGCCCACGACGCGAAGCTCGTCGAGCATGTCGCGGGCGAGGTTCGTCCGGCTGTCGTAGAAGGTCGGGAGGAGACCGAGGATCCGGAGGTCACGGTTCAACTTCATCCGGATCATGTTGATCACCTTGACGAGGTTGTTCAGTCCCTTCATCGCGTAGTACTGGGTCTGGACCGGGATGATCACGCTGTTCGCCGCGACCAGGCCGTTGACGGTCAGGAGGCCGAGGTTCGGTGGGCAATCGATGAGGACGTAGTCGTAGACGTCGACCTGGCCGTCGAGGGCGTCGCGGAGAATCTGCTCGCGACCCAACGCCGTGAACAGCTCACCCTCGGTCGACGCCAGGTCGATGTTTGCGGGAGCCACGTCGATGCCGGCGCTCTCCGTGGGTCGGATCACCTCGGGCAGCGTCGAGCGTCCATCGGCGAGGACGTCGGCCATCGATCTCTCGACGGTGTTGAGATTGATGCCGAGGCCCGCGGTCAGATTGGCCTGCGGATCCATGTCGATGCAGAGGACGCGATAGCCCTCTTCCTCGAGAGCGCCGGCGAGATTGATCGCCGTGGTCGTCTTGCCGACCCCGCCCTTCTGATTCGCGATCGCGATCACCTGCGTCACCGGGGCATCACCTCGAATCGTGTCAGCCTCGCGACGGGTCGACGCGGGGGCGGGGAAGACCGTCATGCTACCCCAGCGATCCGGTGGGCGATCGTTGAGGTTATCCACAGCATCCGCGAGTTGTTCACCGTTTCTGTGGATATGTCGTGGTTCGCTTGTTGCCCTTCGTTGACGGGTCGGCGCGCCAAATGGCCCTCGCCGCACCTCCTATGATGGATCCCGGTGTTGCTGCGACACCTGTCCTTGCGCAAAGACACGACAGGAGTGCATGTGCCGACGAACGAGGAACGGACCGCTCGGCTCGAGGCCATGCGCCAGCGGGCGCGAGTGGGGGGCGGACAGGTCCGCATCGATCAGCAGCACGCCCGCGGCAAGCTGACGGCGCGCGAACGACTCGAGCTGCTGCTCGACGCGGATTCGTTCGTCGAGATGGACGCGTTCGTGACGGCCCGCGGGACCGACGACGACGGCGACGCGATCCTGGGCGACGGGGTGGTGACCGGGCACGGCACGATCGACGGCCGGAACGTCTTCGTCTTCAGCCAGGACTTCACGGTCTTCGGTGGTTCGCTGTCCGAGGCGTACGCGGCAAAGATCTGCAAGGTCATGGACCTCGCCATGAAGGTCGGCACGCCGATCATCGGTCTCAACGATTCGGGCGGAGCGCGAATCCAGGAAGGCGTTGTGTCCCTTGGCGGCTATGCCGACATCTTCCTTCGCAACACCCTCGCTTCGGGCGTGGTTCCGCAGCTGTCCGTCGTCATGGGACCGTGCGCCGGGGGAGCGGTCTATTCGCCGGCGATCACCGACTTCACGGTGATGGTCGAAGGAACGAGCTACATGTTCGTCACGGGACCCAACGTCGTGAAGGCCGTCACCCACGAAGACGTCGACTCCGAGCGGTTGGGCGGCGCGCAGACGCACACGACTCGCAGTGGCGTGGCCCACATCGCTGCGCCCGATGAGGCCAGCGCGCTCGAGACCACGCGCCGGATCCTGTCGTTCCTTCCGCAGAACAATCTCGCGGACCCACCCCGCCGGACCACGACGGATTCGTTGACGCGGCGCGACGCGGCGCTCGATCGCGTCGTCCCCGACGATCCGTCCAAGCCGTATGACATGCACGACGTCATCGGCCCGATCGTGGACGACGCGGACTTTCTCGAGATCCAGCCGGGCTGGGCACAGAACGTGATCGTCGGGTTTGCGCGGCTGGGCGGCCGGAGCGTCGGGATCGTGGCTCAGCAGCCGTCCGTCCTTGCCGGCGCGCTGGACATCAACGCCTCGACGAAGGCCGCCCGGTTCGTCCGGACGTGTGACTGTTTCAACATCCCGCTGGTCACGTTCGTCGACGTCCCCGGCTTCCTGCCCGGTGTCGACCAGGAGGATGGCGGAATCATTCGTCACGGGGCCAAGCTCTTGTTCGCCTACTGCGAAGCGACGGTGCCGAAGCTGACCGTCATCACTCGCAAGGCCTACGGCGGTGCCTATGACGTCATGAGCAGCAAGCACATCCGGGGCGACATGAACTTCGCGTGGCCGACCGCGGAGATCGCCGTCATGGGCCCGGCCGGCGCAGTGAACGTCATCCATCGCGACGCGATCGACGCCGCTGACGATGCCGACGAGGAGCGATCCCGTCTCGTCGCCGAGTATGAGGAGCGGTTCGCCAACCCGTACATCGCCGCATCCCGCGGCTATGTCGACGACGTCATCCTCCCGTCCGAGACGCGTTCCCGCCTGATTCGCGCACTCGAACTCCTCGCCGACAAGCGCGACACGAACCCACCAAAGAAACACGGGAACATTCCCCTGTGACGTCGGTTGCGACCGCGTCTTTGCGCAAAGACAGGGGAGGGCAGCGACCGTTCGACCGGGTGCTCGTCGCCAACCGCGGCGAGATCGCGGTGCGCATCATCCGCGCCTGCCGCGAGATGGGGATCGCGACGGTCGCGGTCTACAGTGACGCCGACGTCGATGCGCCTCATGTCCGACTGGCCGACCGAGCGATCCGCCTGGGTCCGCCTGCTGCGGTCGACTCCTACCTGCGGGGTGACCTGATCGTCGAGGCTGCGCTGTCGACGGGGGCCGAAGCCATCCATCCCGGGTATGGGTTCCTGGCGGAACGTGCCTCGTTCGCGCGCGCGACCGAGGACGCCGGGCTCGTGTTCGTCGGTCCGTCGAGCACAACCATCGAGCTGCTCGGTGACAAGGTGGCCGCTCGCCGGACAGCGGTGGCCGCGGGTATCCCCATCCTGCCCGGGACGCTGGAGCCGTTCGCGGTCGACGCGCCCGACGCAGTGGAGGCGATCCTCGTGGCCGCCGAGCGGATCGGCTATCCGCTGCTCGTGAAGGCCGCGGCGGGCGGAGGCGGCCGGGGGATGCGGCGCGTCATGACCGCCGACGACCTGCCGGCGGCGCTGATCGCCGGCGCCGACGAGGCCGCGGCGGCATTCGGTGACGGAGCCGTCTATCTCGAGCGCGAGATCCATCCCGCCCGGCACATCGAGGTCCAGCTGCTCGGCGACGTCGAAGGCTCGGTCGTCGCGCTCGGGGAGCGCGACTGCTCCCTCCAGCGTCGCCACCAGAAGCTGCTCGAGGAAGCCCCTGCGCCGCTGCTCACCGAGGCGGAACGGCGCGATCTCCACGAGACGGCCGTCAAGGCCGCGATGGCCGTCGGCCTCGTCAACGCCGCGACCGCGGAATTCCTGTTCGACACGAGTCGCCGGTTCTGGTTCCTCGAGATCAACACTCGCCTCCAGGTCGAGCACGGCGTCACCGAGCTCGTCCATGACATCGACATCGTCCGCGAGCAGCTGTGGATCGCGGCCGGATACCCCTGCTCCGAGCGGGTGCTCGACGCGGCCGCGCAGGCGGCGCGCCCGAAGCGCCATGCGATCGAGGTCCGACTGTCGGCCGAGGATCCCGCCCGTGGGTTCGCCCCGACCCCCGGGACGATCGGGCGCTGGGACCTGCCGCACGGACCCGGGATCCGGGTCGACACCGCGGTCGCGTCGGCAAGCCGGATCGTGCCGGACTACGATCCCCTGATCGCGAAGCTGATGGTGGTCGACGAGAGCCGCGATGCGGCCATCGATCGGCTGGCCCGGGCTCTGGACGAGACGACGATCGGCGGCATCCAGACGACGTTGCCCTTCCATCGGTTCATCGTCGCCGACCCCGCGTTCCGGGTGGCCGACCTGTCGGTCGACTGGGTCGACCGACACTGGGCGGCGATTGCCACCGAGCGCCGGCTCGAGGCCCTCGACATCGCCGCCCGCGCGGCGGGTGCGGCGGTCGCGGACGTCGGCTCGGGGGCATCACCGACGCCCCTCGTCGGTGGCTCCGCAGCGACCGGAAAGGACATCGTGGGCGGTCCGGCCGTGGCGTCGGCATGGTCCAGGGTCGGCCGGGCCCGTGCGATCGACCGGTGGCCCCGATGACTCGCCGGTTCCGGGTGGTGCCGTCGGCGGCCCTGGTGCCTGGCGACGAGCCACGCGACATCGATCTCGACGCGGTCGATCCGTCGGGCGCCGGGATCGGGCGCGAGCCCATGGTCTTCGTCGGTCCGGTACGCCCGTCGGCGGCGGGCGGTCGGGCGACGGTCGAGGTCGTCGTCGACGGCTGGCGGTTCGAGCTCGATGTCGAGGACCACGCTCGGGCCGAGCTGCGCCGGCGGGCGACCCGGGAGCCCGATGCGACCGCGGCAAGCGGACCCACCGAGATCCGGGCGATCATCCCCGGGCGGATCGCGGCGATCCGGGTCGCGCCGGGTGATGTGGTCGAGGCGGGCCAGGGCCTCCTCGTCGTGGAGGCGATGAAGATGCAGAATGAACTCCGGGCGCCGGTCTCGGGAACGGTCGAACGGGTTGCCGTCGAGGAGGGCCAGACGATCGACAACGGCGACATCCTCGTGGTCGTCCGATGAGCGACGAGCGACAGGAGAAGCGGACGGAGGAGCGAGCCGTTGACCGCTGGCGGTCGACGACCCGGGCCCGCGCCCTCGGCTCCGTGCCGGAGCGCCGCGAGCGGTTCACGACCAGCTCCGATCTCGAGATCGCCGACCTCTACACGGCGGCCGACCTCGAGGCCAGCGGGTTCGACCCGGAGCGTGACCTCGGCCTGCCCGGCGAGCCGCCCTTCACCCGTGGCGTCCAGCCGACGATGTACCGCAGCCGCTTCTGGACGATGCGCCAGTACGCCGGCTTCGCCACCGCCGAGGAGACGAACCAGCGCTTCCGCTACCTCCTCGAGCAGGGCCAGACCGGGCTGTCCGTGGCGTTCGACCTGCCGACCCAGATGGGCTACGACTCCGACGCCCCGGAGGCGGAGGGCGAGGTCGGCCGGGTCGGCGTCCCGATCTCGAGCCTGGCGGACATGGAGATCCTCCTCGACAGCCTGCCGCTCGGCGACGTCAGCACCTCGATGACCATCAACTCGACGGCGCCGATCCTCCTCGCCCTGTACGTCGCCGCGGCCGAGAAGCAGGGAGTCGCGCGGGACCGGATTGCGGGCACGACCCAGAACGACATCCTCAAGGAGTACATCGCCCGCGGGACGTGGATCTACCCGCCCGCGGCGTCGATGCGGCTCGTGACCGACATCTTCGAGTTCTGCGCGGCCGGGCTGCCGCGCTGGAACACGGTGTCGATCTCGGGCTACCACATGCGGGAGGCGGGAGCGACGGCCGCCCAGGAGCTGGCGTTCACCCTCGCCGACGCGATCGCCTACTGCGAGGCTGCGGTCGCCCGCGGGCTTGCGATCGACGACTTCGCGCCCCGCCTCAGCTTCTTCTTCGCCGCCTGGTCGGAGCTGTTCGAGGAAGTCGCCAAGTTCCGGGCGGCCCGCCGGATGTGGGCCCGGATCATCCGCGACCGCTTCGGCTCGACCAGCGCCCGCTCGATGGCCTGCCGGTTCCATGTCCAGACGGCCGGTTCGAGCCTGACCGCCCAGTCGATCGACAACAATGTCGTCCGGACGACGGTCCAGGCCCTCGCGGCCGTCCTCGGCGGAGCGCAGAGCCTCCACACGAATGCGAAGGACGAGGCCCTCGCCCTGCCGACCGAGGCATCGGCCCGGCTCGCCCTCCGGACCCAGCAGATCCTGGCCCACGAGAGCGGGGTGACCGAGACGCCGGACCCGCTGGCCGGCTCGTACTTCGTCGAGAGCCTGACGACCCAGCTGGAGGGTGCCGCCCAGGCCTACCTCGACGAGATCGACGCAATGGGCGGGACGCTCGCCGCGATCGAGGGCGGGTTCCAGCAGCGCCAGATCCAGGAGTCGGCCTATCGCGTCCAGCAGCAGATCGAGCGGGGCGACCTCGTCGTCGTCGGGGTCAACAAGTTCCGCGACGACGGGGCAGGGGAGGTGAAGGCGGCCCTCCAGCGGATCGACCCGGAGGGCGAGCGACGCCAGATCGAGCGGGTCCGCCGGGTCCGCGCCGAGCGCGATCCTGCCGCCTGGATCGCGGCCCTCGCCCGGCTCGAGGGCGAGGCCCGTGGCACGGCCAACCTCCTGCCGCCGATCATCGAGGCGGTCAACGCCTACGCCACAGTCGGCGAAATCAGCGACCGGTTGCGATCCGCGTTCGGCGTCCATCGCGAGCTGATCACGATCTGAGCCACGAGCCCGAGGGAGTCCAGATGCCGTCACCCGTCGACCGAATTCCCCCAACCATCCGCGGCGTCGGCAAGATCCATCATGTCGCGTTGATCGTGGCCTCGATTGACGACGCGCTCAGGCTCTGGCGCGACCTCCTCGGCCTCCCGCTCGAGACGGTCATGGACATCCCGAAGGATCGCGTCCGGATCGCCTTCCTCGCGGTCGGCGAGTCGAAGGTCGAGCTCGTCCAGCCGACCGACGACACGACCGGGGTCGCCCGGTTCCTCGCGAGCAAGGGCGAGGGCTTCCACCATGTCTGCTTCGAGGTCACGAACCTGTCCGAGACGCTCCTCCGACTCGAGTTCGACGGCCTCGAGCTGATCGACACGGCACCGCGTCGGGGCGCCGAGGGCCCGGTCGCCTTCATCCACCCCCGGTCGTGCCACGGCGTCCTGGTGGAGCTGATCGAGGCGCCCGGCGGCCCGTCATGGACCACGCTCGGGTTCTAGCCCGGCTTGACCGCCAGGATCGAGAAGAAGAGCGGCAGCTCGCCGGCGACGGTCGGCGGCAGCCGCCACGTCCCGTCGTCATCCTCGGCGAGGAAGTCCAGCCGCCAGTCGACGAACGGGTACTCGCGGAGCGAGCGGATCTCGAGGCCCGCCTCGATCAGCGCGGTGACGATCTCACCAAGCCCGTGGTCCCAGCCGTGCTCGACGGTGGCAGTCATCGGGGCGGTCGGGTCGGCGTACGAGCCCTGGACCGGGAACGACAACGGCTCGCGGTGCTCCCAGTACGGGTAGCGGAGGTCCAGCTCACCCGGCTGCACGCCCTCGTTCTCGAAGATGTTCGCCACAGGGTGAATCTCGGTGATGTAGAAGCGCCCGCCCGGCCTGACGAAGTGGGCGACGACCCGGGCCCAGCGGCGGATGTCGGGCAGCCAGCCGAGCACGCCGCGCGAGGTGTAGACGACGTCGAACTGGCCGTCGAGGGTCTCGGGCAGGTCGTCGACGGTCGATCGGACGAAGCGGGCGTCCGGGAAGCCCAGCTCCTGCGCCAGCCGGGACGCGAGCTCGATCGCCGCCGGGCTGAAGTCGGCGCCGGTGACCCGCGCCCCCAGCCGGGCCCATGACAGGGTGTCGATCCCGAAGTGGCACTGGAGGTGGAGGAGGGTCTGCCCCTCGATCGGACCGATCTCCTCGATCTCGTACGGTCGGAGCCGGATGCCGCCCTGGCGGAACCCGCCGAGGTCGTAGAAGGCGGAGGTCTCGTGGATCGCGGTCCACTCGTCCCACACGGCCCGGTTGGCGGCGATGAACGGAGCGTTCGCGGCCGGATCGCCCGGCCCGCGGGCCTCGCTCACAGGGACCAGGCGAACAGGACGTCCGGCGAGTGATCGGCGGCTCGGGCGAACGCGACGATGTCGCCCGCGAGCTTGCGGATCCAGGGCTTTTCCTCACGTGGGAGGAACCCGAGCTCTTCCTCGACGAGGTCGATCCAGTGGCCGGCGACCGCGTCGATGTCGTGGTCGGCCATCCGCGCGATCGCGTCGATCCAGGCCGGATCGACCCGCTCGATGACTCGATCACCCGCGTCTCCGGGTCCGTCGAGCTCACGCCGGGCGTCGATGAAGTCGGCCGGCCCGTCGCCGCCGGTGACTACCCGGATGGCTTCCGAGAAGAGGTCGAGCCACGTCGGATCGAGCCCGCCGCCGAGGGCGAGATGGGCGTCGAACCGGCCGCGATCGTCGAAGCCGTCCCAGTCGTCGACCGCGATCGCGAGCAGGATCTCCCTCTCGTGACCGGCGACCAGGTCCATCAACGCGCCCATCATCAGCCCTCCGAGGTCGGAATCGGAGCTCCGTCGACGCCATTCGCCCGAGGAGGTTTGCCGTCGATCCATCCGGCCTGTTCCTCGGCGAAGAAGATCAGGTCCAGGTCGCCGGGCGAGCAACCGGCCTGGGTCAGAATGGCCGCGGCCTCCGAGCGGTGCTGGGTCCCGTGATTGACGACGTGGGCGAGCATCTGCCAATACCCGATGCCCTCGTCGTCGCGGGCCAGCCAGGCGTCGTCGAGTCCGGCGAGCCACGCGTCGATCACGGGCCATTCGACGGCCCAGGCGGCCCGCAGCCCGTCGATCGACGGCAGGGGCTCCCGCTCGGGCCGCGGCATGACGCCTTCCTCGAGGAACCCGTGGCGCCAGCGCTGGGTCGCGCCGAGCTGGTGGACGAGGATCCCGCCGAGCCCGCGCTCGTCGACGACTTGCGTCGCAGACCAGATCGCCGGTTCGACACCGTCGAGCACCGCGAGGACCTTCTCGGTCGCCCAGCGGTCGTAGGCGAAGAGCGTGCGGATCTTGTCGATGGTCATGGTCGTCCCTGTCTTCCGCGGACCCGATCAGGCGCGATAGCCGGCATCGCGCAGGAGCCCCGGCAGCTCCGTCGGCGAGCCCGCGACCCGGAAGCCGGCGGCCTCGAGCGCCGTCACCTTCGAAGCCGCCGTGCCTGAGCCACCCGAGATGATCGCGCCGGCGTGGCCCATCCGCTTGCCCTCGGGAGCGGTCCGGCCGGCGATGAACGCGACTTTCGGGACGTCGCGGAGATGCTCGGCGGCCCACGCCGCGGCGGTCTCCTCGGCGGCGCCGCCGATCTCGCCGATCAGGACGATGGCAGTCGTCTCATCGTCGGCCGCGAACAGCTGGAGGATGTCGAGGAAGGTCGTCCCGATCACGGGGTCGCCGCCGATCCCGATGCAGGTCGACTGGCCGATCCCGGCGTCGGTCATCGCCTGGACCGCCTCATACGTGAGCGTCCCGGAGCGGGAGACGACCCCGACCCGACCCTCGCGATGGATCGAGCCCGGGATGATCCCGACCTTGGCCCGACCCGGCGATGTCGCGCCGGGGCAGTTCGGGCCGATCAGGCGGGCGCCGGCCGCCCGGACCATCTCGACCACCGGGATCATGTCGAGCGCCGGGATGCCCTCCGTGATGCAGAAGATGGTCTTCACGCCGGCCGCGGCCGCCTCCATCACCGCATCGGGGGCTCCGGCCGCCGGGACGAAGATGCAGGAGGTGTCCGCGCCGGTCTCGCGGACCGCGTCAGCGACTGTGTCGAAGACCGGGACCTTGCCATCGAGCGCCGTCTGCCCGCCCTTGCCCGGCGTCATCCCGGCCACGATGTTGGTCCCGTA
>DATAIW010000125.1:0-3538 GCA_036262455.1 Candidatus Limnocylindrales bacterium
TTCGACATACCGGAGACCGTAGCCGCCGGGCTCCCGAATCCGGTGGACGATTCGTTCGATTCGGGTGGCTCGCCGCTCCTGGCCCCTTGCGGCCGCGGGTCGCGGGCGTCACCGTCGGGTCATCGCCTCGTCGAAACGATCTGCGTCTACTCCGACCCGGACGAGGTGGAGCCGGAGGAGGTCGATGGTCGTGGCACGGACGGAGGCCGGATCGGCAGCGAGCCCGGTCGTCGGGCCGGCGACGATGATGGCCAGGACCCGACGGGCAAGCTCCCGGGCTTCGTCTGGCACGAGACTCGGCGCGGCCGCAGCGAGGACCCGCCCGAAGATGGCCTCGCCCTGCCCGAAGAACCGGGCGAGCTCAGGTTGGACCAGCGGACGTCCGACCTCGCGCGCGAGGTCGATGGCCAGAAGGTACGTGGGCAGCACCTCGATCACGAGATCGACGCTCATCCGGAGCTGGACGAGCGGGTCGATGTCGGGATCGATGCGGGTCGAGTCCCAGTCGAGCCGATCGTCATCGATGAGGAACGTTGCGAACGCCGCCTTGGACGGGAAGTAGTGGTAGAGCGCGGCGGGGCTCAGGTGGCAGGCGTGGGCGAGCGCCTTGATCGTCGCGCCGCGATAGCCGTGTGCGCGGAAGACCGGTGCGGCCAGGCGAAAGAGCTCATGACGGCGGCCCTGGATACCGTGCTGGAGCGCCGGGTCGAACGGAAGCCAGGTCATGGCGCGGCGATCGCCGCCGGCGCGGGCGCTGGCTCAAGTGAAGGGCCGGGCATCTGGCACAGTGTGCGCTTCAGGCAGGCGCGCTTGGTCAAACGCCGCGTCTGATGCCGCCGATCTGGTTCTACGACCTCATGTAGCGCTGGCGCGCACCGTGGGAGATGGGCGCTCGCTTGGAGCTCGTCGCACTCGTCCAATGCGCGTACTCAGCCCGGACGGCCGAGGGCCCGCCCCAAACGAGGTCCTTTCGAGCGAATGAGGAACCGGCCGCGACGGATGACACATCCATCGACTCAGCCACCCGCGTCGCGTTGTCACCCCAGGGACGCCGAGCGGTCAGTGCGCGACCAGCGGGACGATCCGAACGTCGACTATCGTCTGCCCCTCCGGGCGCGCAACAGGATGGCGCCCAAGATCGCGATTGCGATCACGATCCCTGCCGCGACAAACAGGGCAGCATCGGCGTCGGGCGTGACGCCGTTGCCGGCAGATGAGGGCGTCACCACGGTCTGCGTCGGGCGGCTGGCGGTCGACACGGGAGAGACCGCCGCGACCGGTGGTGGAGTCCGACTCGTCGTCGGGCTCGCGGTCGATCCCGCCGGCGGGCTCGGCGCCGGCGTGGGTCCGGGGGTCGGCGCGGGGGTCGGCCACACGGCAGCCAACCCGGGCGGCGAGATCCGTGGCCAGATCGTGGCAAAGGGCAATCGCGCCGGCTCCCACTCCATCGCCGGCGGCCAGTGCGACCGTCCCGCCGACGGCATCGCCGACTGCCATTGCGACCGTCCCGCCGACCTCGACGCTGCCAGCCGAGCCGGCCTCGGGTGGCTCCGCCGTCCCGGCGGTCATCGGGATCCTGGCCTTCCTGATGGTCGTGTCAGTCGCCAGCCGCCGCTTCGCTCTGCGTCGGGGCCGCTGATAGCGCGACCGCTTAACCTTTGGGCGGACGGACCATTGGTCCGTCCGCCTGCCTGTCACTGATCCGTCAGCCTCAGTGTTGCCGCCCGAACGATCGCGGACAACGCCTTCGGAGCCAGACGTCGGCCGCCAAGCGGTGCGCCCGCGCGGCCTTCAGAGCGCATGCTCTTGTGCCCCAGGGCCGGACCGGCCGTCGCTGTGGATCAGGATCCCGCCCGGCCGCATGAGGCGGCGCTCCTCGCGGTGGATCTCGCGACGAATGCGTCGGGTGGCGGGCCCGTGCGCGGAACGAAACTCGGGTGAACCAAAGAGTCGGCTTTCATGGATGGCATCGAACGATTCGGTCGCCAGAAAGTCGAGGGCGCCGGGGACGCCCAGGTCGACCCGATGATGCTCGAACGCCTCGTCGGCGAGGTCTCCGAGGTCGAGCCCGACCGGGTGCGCCCCGAGCTCCAGGAGCAACCGGCACATCCACGGCTCGAACTCCGAGGTCTGCAGGCCCGTGACTGGCGACCGGCTGGAGCTCGACCCACAGGCGATATCGAGGACGGCCTGGCCGCGAATCGCCGACAGCGAGCCGAAGGCATCCACTAGGCGGGTCACGAACTCCGTCATGATCGCTACGAGGTTCGGCTCCGCCGCGATCTTCGATTCGAGACGATGTTGGGCATCCAGCTTCCCGAGGGCGTGGTCAAGGAGCGCTCGGTCCGAGCGTGTCCGACCGAGCGCGGCCAGGCGTCGAAGAGCGTCAGACGTCGTCGCGGGTGCTCCGGTGTCGGCGGGGAAACGTCACCGCCATTGCCAAGCCGGCATCGTAGCGCGCGGTTGGGACAGCCCTTTGTCCGGGCACTTCTCGCGGATCTTCGGCGACCCGCAGGTGGCTTCTTGTCGCCGTTCGGCGGCCAGCCCATACTCGCCGTCTCCGAGAGGGTCGGCGTCCCAGCCAAGGCTCTCCTGGCGTCCCCGAAGGAGACGAGATGATCATCGTGCGAATGGTCTTCCAGGCCTCGTACGGCAAGGGTGGCGAGCTGGCGGTCGCGATGGCGGCCAGCGCGAAGCAGGTCATCGTGGAGATGGGCGGCGACCACCGGTGGAAGGTAATGACGGACCTTTCCGGCCCGTTCGACACGGTCGTCCAGGAGATCGAGGTGGCGAGCCTGGCCGAGTGGGAGAGCATGCGATCCCGCCTCTTCGCGTCGGCGGCGTTCCGCGAGGCGATGGCGGCCACAATGGCGGCCGCGCGCGCCTTGACCGTCTCCGGGCGCACGGAGTACTGGACGATCGAAGCCAAGGGCTAGGCACCCTGTCCGACCGCCCACCCCTGCTGCGGGTTTCCCTCGTTCTCGCGACGGGAACCTGGCCTCCCTGACCCATGGCTCTTCGCCACGGACTCCTGCTGATCCCCGTCACGAACGTTCCGACCTCCGTTCATCGGGCCTCGGAGATCGCGTAGGCCAGCCCCACAGGGACCTTTACGTTACCGGCGCGTGGGGAAAGGTGACGTCCGAGGCTTCGTGAGTCGATCCGGCGAGTAGAGTCAGCCTGACGCACGCTATGGGGTGGCGGATCCGATAGCTTGCCTGGGCCGATGTCCGCAGCGCACGGCCATTGACGACCGGAGGAGCGACCGATGGGACTGATCCACAGACTGGCCCGAGTCCTGCTCTCGGGGATCTTCATCAGCGGTGGGATGGACGTCCTGCGCGACCCCGGACCCCGCGCCGTCATCGCCGGGCCGTTCCTCGAGCGGGTCCGACCGCTCGCCCCGGCACTGCCGAGCGACCCGGTCCTCGTCGTCCGGGCGAACGCGGCGTTCCAAGTGGCCGCCGGAGCGACGCTCGCGGTCGGGATCCTGCCCCGGCTGTCCGCACTCGCACTGGCCGGGTCGCTCGTCCCGACC
>DATAIW010000126.1:0-2246 GCA_036262455.1 Candidatus Limnocylindrales bacterium
CCGGATCGCACCGAGCCCGACCGGCCCTCTTCACATCGGTACGGCCCGGACGGCGCTGTTCAACTTCCTGTTCGCCCGCCACGTCGGGGGGACCTTCCTGTTCCGGCTCGAGGACACCGACGTCGCCCGCTCGACCATCGCCTTCGAGCGGGACATCATCGAGGGCCTCCATTGGCTCGGGATCACCTGGGACGAGGGCCCCGACGTGGCCGGCGGGGGCGACATCGGGCCGTACGCGCCGTACCGCCAGATGCTCCGCCTCGGCACGTACAAGGAGGCGTCCGACCGCCTCCTCGCCGCCGATCTCGCGTATCCCTGCTTCTGCACGCCCGATGAGCTCGAGGCGGACCGCAAGGCCCAGGAGGCGGCGAAGCTGCCGCCGCGCTACGTCGGACGCTGTGCGAATCTCACCGCCGACGAGCGCGTCGCCCGCCTGGCCGGGACCGGACGCGCGGCGGCGATCCGGTTCCGGGTCCGGCCAGGCGTCGTGGGCTGGAACGACATGATCCGCGACCGGATCGAGATCGACACGACCAACCTCGGCGGCGACTTCGTCATCGTCCGCGGCGACGGGACGCCGCTGTATCACTTCACCGTGGTCATCGACGACGCGTCGATGGCGATCAGCCACGTCATCCGCGGCGAGGATCACGTCAGCAACACCCCGAAGCACATCCTGCTGTTCGAGGCGCTCGGCCACGCGATCCCGGTCTTCGGCCACCTGCCGCTCATCCTCAACCCGGACGGGACGAAGATGAGCAAGCGCAAGAGCCAGACCGCGGTCGACGACTACCGCGCCGAGGGCTTCATCCGCGAAGGCCTGATGAACTACTTCGCGTACCTCGGCTGGAGCCCTGGCACCGAGGAGGACGTCCTCTCGGTCGACGAGGTCATCGAGCGGTTCGACATCGACAAGGTTCAGAAGGGCGGGGCGCGGTTCGATCGCGGCCGACTCGAGTGGCTGAATGGCCAGTGGATCCGCAAGCTCGAGCCGGACGACCTCGTCGACCGCCTTCGGCCGTTCCTTCAGGCCGCCCTCGACGACGGCCGGATCGACCGCGTGCCAGCCGATGACGAGGTCCGGTCCCTGCTGCCGGTGGTCCAGGAGCGGTTGCCGACGCTCGCCGCGGTGGTCGACCTCGTCGGGTTCCTCTGGACCGACGATCTCGGGCTCGATCCGGCGCTTGTCGTGCCGAAGCGCTGGGATGCGGCGACGACCCGGGTCGCGCTGGCCGCGGCGCACGACATCCTGGCCGGCCACGACGCGGTGACGTGGGAGGCCGACGAGCTGGAGCCGCCGCTCCGCGAGCTCGTCGAGGCGCGCGGCTGGAAGGCCGGCGACCTGTTCATGGCGATCCGGGTGGCGACGACCGGCCGGACCGCGACGCCGCCGCTGTTCGACACGCTGGTCGCGCTCGGTCGGGATCGGACGCTTGCGAGGCTCGACGCGGCGATTGCGGCGCTGACCCCGCTCGGCTGAGCGACCCGTCGCGGGCGCCGCGTGCTCGCGAGTCCGCCTCGACTCAGAATCCCGTCGGCCGTGCGCGTGAGACCGCAGAATCGCGCGTCTCGCGGCCGCTCCATGCGTGGCCGTGGTCCGATTCGGGTCGCCCGGGTATCACGACCGCGATCCGGGAACGTGGCGTTAACACGACTCCGTATCATCATCGGCAAATGGCACGAACGATCCTGGTCGTCGAGGACGACGCGACCCTGCGCGAGACCCTCGCCGACGCCCTCGAGGTCGAGGGGTTCCGGGTGATCGCCGCCGCCGACGGCCGGGACGCGCTGGCCCGCTTCCGGGCCGACAAACCGGACCTCGTCCTCCTCGACCTGATGCTCCCTGAGCTGTCCGGGATCGAGGTCTGCCGGATCATCCGCGCCGAATCCGGCGTGCCGATCGTCATGCTGACGGCCAAGGACAGCGAGCTCGACAAGGTGGTCGGGCTCGAGCTCGGCGCCGACGACTACGTCACGAAGCCGTTCAGCCTGCGCGAGCTGTCGGCCCGCATCCGGGCGCTGTTCCGGCGATCCGAGCAGGTCGCGGCGCCCGATGCGGCCGGCCCGGCGGTCGTCGACCTCGGGCGAGTCCAGGTCGATCTCGCCGGGCATCGCCTCCTTCGCGACGGCGAGGAGGTCGCGATCAAGCCGAAGGCGTTCGAGCTCCTCGCGTTCCTCCTCCGCCACCCGGGCCAGGCCTTCACCCGCGACCAGCTCCTCCAGCACGTCTGGGGCTACGACTACGC
>DATAIW010000127.1:0-3468 GCA_036262455.1 Candidatus Limnocylindrales bacterium
CGAAGGCGCGGTACTCACCCCCACCCTTCAGGTGGAGGTACTTGGTGATCGCCGCCGTCAGGCTCGTCTTGCCATGGTCGATGTGGCCGATCGTGCCGATATTGACGTGCGGCTTGGTGCGCTCGAACTTCTTCTTGGCCATCGTGATTGCTCCCTGGCTCCTGCCCCTCGGGGCGCCTAGACCTTCGACTTCTGAACGAGCTCCGAGGCCAGGCTGGCCGGGACCTCGGCGTAGTGACTGAACTCCATCGACGACGTCGCGCGACCCTGGGTCATCGACCGCAGGTCCGTGACGTAGCCGAACATCTGGGACAGTGGGACGAAGGCCCGGACGACCTGGGTCGAACCGCGCGACTCCATTCCCTCGATCTGTCCGCGACGGCTGTTGAGGTCGCCGATCACATCGCCCATGAACTCCTCGGGCATCGTGACCTCGTTCCGCATGATCGGTTCGAGGATCGCCGGGTCGGCCTTTTCGAAGGCCAGCTTGACGGCCATCGATCCGGCGATCTTGAACGCCATCTCCGACGAGTCGACCTCGTGGTACGAGCCGTCGAAGAGGGTCGCCTTGACGTCGACCACCGGGAACCCGGCGTAGATGCCCGTGGCGAGCGTCTCGCGGATGCCGGCGTCGACGGACTTGATGTATTCGCGCGGGATCGTGCCGCCGACGATCTTGTCGACGAACTCGTAGCCCGCGCCCTTCTCCTGGGGCTCGATCTTGATGATCGCGTGGCCGTACTGGCCCTTGCCGCCGGTCTGGCGGATGAAGCTGCCTTTGCCCTCGGCCGCGCGCCGGATCGTCTCGCGGTAGGAGACCTGTGGCTTGCCGATGTTGGCGGCCACGTGAAACTCGCGGACCATCCGGTCGACGAGGACGTCGAGGTGGAGCTCGCCCATTCCGGCGATCAGCGTCTCGGACGATTCCGGGTCGGTGTGGACCCGGAACGTCGGGTCCTCCTCGGACAGGCGCTGGAGCGCGATCGCGAGCTTGTCCTGGTCGGCCTTGGTCTTCGGCTCGATCTTGACCTCGATGACGGGCTCCGGGAACGTCATCGACTCGAGGATGATCTGGTGGTCGGGATCGGTCAGGGTGTCACCGGTGAAGGTGTCCTTGAGGCCGACCGCGGCGGCGATGTCGCCGGCGTAGACCTCATCGATCTCCTCGCGATGGTTGGCGTGCATCTGCAGGATGCGGCCGATCCGCTCCCTCTTGCCCTTGGTCGGGTTCATGACGTACGACCCGGCCTTGAGCGTCCCGGAATAGACCCGGAAGAAGGCGAGCTTGCCGACGAACGGGTCGGCCGCGATCTTGAAGGCGAGGGCGCTGAACGGCTCGCTGTCGCTCGGGGTCCGGATGACCTCTTCGCCCGTCCGCGCGTCGAGGCCGATCATCGGCGGGACATCGAGCGGCGAGGGGAGGTAGTCGACGACTGCGTCGAGCATCTTCTGGACGCCCTTGTTGCGGAGCGCCGAGCCGGTCAGGACCGGGATGATCCGGGTCGTGAGGGTCCCGAGGCGCAGTCCGCGCTTGATCTCGGCGACCGTCAGCTCCTCGCCCTCGAGGTACTTGTGGGTCAGCTCGTCGTCCATCTCGGCGACGGCCTCGATCATCTTGTGGCGGTGTTTCTCGGCCTCGGCCTTGAGGGCCTCGGGAATCTCGACGATGTCGAAGGTCGCCCCCTGGTCATCGCGGTAGTAGTAGGCCTTCATCTCGACGAGGTCGACGATGCCCTCGAAGCGATCCTCGTGGCCGATCGGGATCTGGATCGGCACGGCGTTGGCGCCCAGGCGGTCCTTGATCGACTCGACGCCGCGCCAGAAGTCGGCGCCGGTCCGGTCGAGCTTGTTGATGAAGCAGAACCGCGGCACGCCGTAGCGGTCGGCCTGGCGCCAGACCGTCTCGGACTGCGGCTCGACACCGGCCACGCCGTCGAACACCACCACCGCGCCGTCGAGGACGCGGAGGCTCCGCTCGACCTCGACCGTGAAGTCCACGTGCCCGGGCGTATCGATAATGTTGATCCGGTGATCGCCCCAGAACGCGGTCGTTGCGGCAGCGGTGATCGTGATCCCCCGCTCCTGCTCCTGCGGCATCCAGTCCATCGTCGCGGCGCCTTCGTGGACCTCGCCGATCTTGTAGATCTTCTTCGTGTAGAAGAGGATCCGCTCGGTCACGGTCGTCTTGCCCGCGTCGATATGGGCGATGATTCCGATGTTCCGCGTGCGTGCAAGCGGAACCTGTCGTGCCACGGTGTTCTCTATGCTCCCGGATCTACCACTTGAAATGGCTGAAGGCGCGGTTCGCCTCGGCCATCTTGTGCGTGTCTTCACGGCGCTTGACGGCGGCGCCCAGCCCGTTCATCGCGTCGACGAGCTCCTGCGCGAGCTTGTCGCTCATGCTCTTGCCGTTGCGCTTGCGAGCCGCCTGGACGAGCCAGCGGACGCCGAGCGAGAGGCGGCGATCCCCACGGATCTCGACCGGGACCTGGTAAGTCGCGCCACCGACCCGGCGGGGCTTGACCTCGATGATCGGGGTCGCGTTGCGGAGGGCGGCCTCGAGGACCTCGAGACCCGGGCGGTGGGCCTGGGACTCGGCCCGGGCGAGCGCCTGGCGGAGGATCCGGTCGGACAGGTTGCGCTTGCCGTTGGCCATCAGCTTGGCGGTGAAGCGGGCGGTCGTCCGGTTGGCGGGCTCCGTGTGGTACTTGGACATCCGCGGGATCGACTGACGGCGGGGCATTACTTCTTGCCTCCGGGGCCGGTCGCGACCTTGGCGCCGTACTTGCTGCGGCCCTGCTTGCGGTCACGGACGCCGGCCGCGTCGAGGGTGCCGCGGATGATGTGGTACTTGACCGACGGGAGGTCCTTCACGCGGCCGCCCCGGACGAGGACGACGGAGTGCTCCTGCAGGTTGTGGCCGATGCCCGGGATGTAGGCCGTGACCTCCATCTGGTTGGACAGCCGGACGCGGGCGATCTTGCGCAGCGCCGAGTTCGGCTTCTTCGGCGTCATCGTCCGGACCTGGAGGCAGACGCCGCGCTTCTGCGGGGCGCCGGGCGTGGCGACCTGCTTGCGGTTCAGCCCATTCCAGTTCTTGCGCATGGCCGGCGCCTTGACCTTCTTGACCTTGGTCTGGCGACCGTGGCGCACGAGCTGGCTGATCGTCGGCACGAAGACGCTGCTCCTCTCATCGGTAACGGTTCTGTGGGCGGAGGTCGCCGGCGGGTGGCCGGTTCGCGAGCGGTCAGGCTCGCGGAGGACCTTCCTGGGGTGGACTGTCGTCTGGGGTGGTCGACGCGCACGTCGGCCGCGGACCCCTCCCGAGGCCACGAAGGCGGAGTGTATCAGCGGCCCGAAAACGGTGTCAAACCTCGGGCCGCGTACCTGAAGACCGATCCGATCCTTGGCCCGACGTGCAGGCTTCGGTGATGACCGAACCGACGTTTGCACCCAGCCTCTTCGCCA
>DATAIW010000128.1:0-2190 GCA_036262455.1 Candidatus Limnocylindrales bacterium
CGAGCAGGCCCCGGACCTCGTCGATGAGGTGGCGGGCGCCGGCGGCTCGGGCGGTACGATCGTCGCCGACGGCGTGTGGGCCCACCTCGCCGGCGCCCGCCACCTCATCGACGAGGTCCGGGGCCTGCTCGAGCGGGTCGATCACCAGGAGGTCCGCGCGTGACGATCATCGCCGAGGTGCCGACGCCGACGAAGATCGTGTTCGGGACCGACGGCTGGCGGGCCAAGGTTGCCGACGACTACACGTTCGAGAACGTCCGCCGCTGCGCCGATGGCGTCGCCCGCTACGTCGTCGCGATGGGCGCCCAGGCGAAGGGGGTCGTCGTCGCCTTCGACCGGCGGTTCGCCTCGGAGCATTTCGCCGCCGCGACCGCCGAGGTCCTCCTCGCCCACGACATCCCGGTGTTCCTCTCGACGAACGCGGTGCCGACCCAGATGAGCTCGTTCGAGGTCGTCGAGCGCGGAGCCGCGGCCGGCATCGTGATCACCGCGTCGCACAACCCGTGGACCGACAACGGGTTCAAGGTCAAGGCGCCGAGCGGGGCGGCGGCCGGCGCCGACATCCTCTCGGTCGTCGAGGCGGCCATCGCCGAGAACGGCGGCACCGCGATCGAGCGCCGGCCCCTGGCCGACGCGGAGGCGGCCGGACTCGTCGAGCGATTCGACCCGTTCGACGGCTACGAGCGTTTCGTCAGCCGGACGATCGACCTCGATGCGCTCAAGGCGGCCGACCTGGCGATCCTCGTCGAGCCGCTGTACGGCGTCGGCGCCGGCTGGATCCCGCGCCTGCTGCGCGACGGCCGGGTCCGGATCACCGAGATCCACAGCGAGCGCAACCCGTACTTCGGCGGGATCAATCCCGAGCCGATCAGGCCGAACGTCGACGAAGCCCTCGGCCTGATGGCCGGCGGGGCCTTCGACCTCGGCTTGATGCTCGACGGCGACGCCGACCGGGCGGGTGCCGCCGACGAGCGGGGGACGTTCATCCACCAGCTCCAGGTCACGGGGCTCCTGATGTACCACCTCGCCGAGCACCGCGGGCTGCGCGAGCCGGTCGTGATCAGCGTCAACAACACCTCGATGGCCGAGCGGCTCGGCGCGCATTTTGGGATCACCGTCCACGAGACGCCGGTCGGGTTCAAGTTCATCGGCCCGGAGATGATCGCGACCGGGGCGATGCTCGGTGCCGAGGAGTCGGGCGGCTTCGGGTTCGGGATGCACCTCCCGGAGCGCGACGGCATCTACGCCGACCTGATGCTGCTCGAGCTGTTCCTCGCCGAGAAGGCCGCCGGCCGCTGGCCGGTGTCCAAGGCACTTGCCCACTTCCACGAGATCGCAGGCCCGTCGTTCTACCGCCGGATCGACGTCCACGTCGACCGGGCGAAGTACACCGAGACGAAGCGCCACCTGCTCGTCGACCTCCGCGACCAGGCGCCGACCGCGCTCGACGGCCAGCCGATCGCGCGGACCGTCCCGCTCGACACGAACGACGGGTTCAAGTTCTACCTGGCCGACGGCACGTGGCTCCTGATCCGGGCGAGCGGGACCGAGCCGCTCGTCCGCGTCTACACGGAGGCGACCTCGGCCGACCTGCGCGAGGCGATGCTCGTCGCCGGCGAGCGGCTGGTCCGCGGATCGTGAGCGACGCCACGGCTGCAGGCGCCTTCGAGCCGCGTCGCGTCGACAAGCCCTGGGGCAGCGAGCTGATCTGGGCCCTGACCGACCGCTACTGCGGCAAGGTGATCACGATCGAGACCGGCAAGCGGCTGTCGCTCCAGTACCACGAGCAGAAGGTCGAATCGATCCTGGTCCTGAGCGGCCGGCTGCTGCTCCATCTCGAGGACGACGCCGGCGTCATGACGAAGCGCGAGCTCCGGGCCGGCGACACGTCGCACGTCCCGGTCGGCAGGCGTCACCGGTTCGAGGCGCTCGAGCGCGTCGAGCTCGTCGAGGTCTCCACCCCGGAGCTCGGCGACGTCGTCCGGGTCGAGGACGACTTCGGCCGCGAGGGGACCTCCAACCCGTAGTGCGCCATCCGGGGGCCATGACCGTCTCGCCATTCCGTCGGAGCCGCCTGACGTCCCTCATCCTGATGGCGGCGATCGTCGCGGCCGCCTGCGATTCGACTGCGACCCCGGGCTCCGCCACGCCGGTCGGGTCCGGTGCCGGACCGACGGCCGAGGCGTCGGG
>DATAIW010000129.1:0-2591 GCA_036262455.1 Candidatus Limnocylindrales bacterium
CCAGCCACGCGGCCCGCCGATCCGGGAAGGCGAGGACGAGGAACGCGAGCGCCCCGAACGCGTAGCGTTCGTGCATCGTCGTCAGCAGGCAGAACGCGACCAACACGGCTGCGGCGAGCCCGTAGGCGAGGGCCCGCGCCGATCGGGCGCGGTACACGAGGGCGAACACCGCGACCTCGCCGAGCAGGGCGAGCCCGTACCCGACGTGACGCAGCGTGATGGGTCCGAGGATCGCGCCCTGGTCCGACACGAACTGCCCGCCGGCGAACAGCTCCTGGACGAGCCACCAGGCGTTCCACGCCCGCAGCGACAGGATCGCGAAGATGTCGCCCTGGTAGGTCGTGAGGTTGCGGGCGTAGGCCTGGACGCCGCCGGCGGCGAGGAACGGCAGCCACAGGATCGCGATCACGACGGCGCCGACCAGGGCCGCCCGCGCCGCCCCGCGCCAGCCGTCCCGGGCCAGGAACCACGCCCCGAATGGCACGAGGAAGGGGAGGGCCTGCGGCTTCGTCATGAGCGCGACCCCGAGCGCGGCCGCCGCCCACAGCGAGTGCCCGCGGACCGCGAGCACGTACGCGACCACGCCAGCGAGCACGTAGATCGACTCGTACTGGCCCCACCACGCGCTGACGTCGATCACCGCCGGGTGGAGGACGATCGCCGCCCCGCCGAGGAGGGCCCAGCGCGGCGTCGCTCGGAGGTGCCAGACGACGATCAGCCCGAGGGCGAGGTCGGCCAGGCTCGCGGGCGCCTTCATGATCGCCCGAATCGCCGGATCGGCCGCGGTCGTCGCCGTCCGAAACGCGGGCTCGATCGCGGCCAGGACGCCCCAGACGTAGGCCATGACCGGCGGGAACGACAGGTTCTGGTCGTAGGCGTTGGCGAGGCCGTGCGTCGCGATCCCGTTGACCCAGAGGACGAACTGGTCGAGATCGCCGGGCAGGCCCGGCGTCGGCCACAGCGCGATCCGGACGGCCACCGCGACGATCAGGATGGGAAGGACCGCCCACGTCCAGACGAAGGGTTGGCGTCGGAGGTCGTTCACGGCCGGATCATCCTATCGTCGGCCGACCCCGCCAACGGGCCCGATCGTCCTGCCCGCTCCACGTGCGGCGTGGCCGTGCGACCATGCGCTCATGGAGAAGCAGAACCGCGCCGAGCGGCGCAAGGGCAAGTTCGGCCGCGGCCGCGCGACCGAGCACGGCGGCTGGCCAACCGTCCGGCCAAACCCGGTGTTCACCGGCGACACCGCCGCGGACGACGCGCCGAAGTCGACGCCCGACACGGATCCAGCTGCCGGTCAGGCCCCCGACAACCAGGATCCCGACGCGAGCGACGCCAAGGTCTGACGGGCAGGACCAACCGGCGAGCGGCACCCGCCGCGCGCGCCGTGCGGCGCAAGGTATTCGGCTATTCGAAACGGCAGCGGAGTATGTATTCGCCCGCGGCCCGCCGCCCGCGGCAATCGCGGCCTCTTACGAGGCGACCGTCGACCAGTACCGCTCGGCGACGCCGCCCGACCCGTCGAGCAGCGCGACCCGACGCGCATACGCCCGGACCTGGCGGGCCATCTCCTGGGTCCCGCTGAACAGCCGGTCCATCTGGCTCGCGTACAGGTTGATGCCGGTGATCTTGCGCTCGAGCTGATCGCCGATGTCGGCGTACTCGGGCATCAGCGAGATCCCCGCCGGCAGATCGGCGAACGCGGTCCGGGGCAGGTCCTCGAGGTGCTTGAAATCGTTCCACCAAGCGTAGGGGAAGTCCTCGTAGAACGTCACGTTCCCCGCGTATTCGGGACCGGGCATCACCCAGCGGCGGCTCTCGCCGAGGAGCCGCACGCCGACTTCGCGGCAGAGCTGGTGGTCGACGTGGTTGCCGATCCCGAGCGGCAGGTACAGCTTCTGGGGCTCGAGGCGGGCGATCTCGCGGCGGAGGATGTCGAACGGCGCCGCATCGTCGTCGCGCGGCGCGTTCAGGAGCTCCTCGTCGCTGGCGTAGCCCCGGAACACCGCGTCGGGCAGGTCGAGAAAGACGATCGACGCCTCGGCGAACGCCGCGAAGGCCTCGTCCTCGAGACGGCGCTGGGCCGTGACCTCGCCGGCAGCGGCGGCATCGACGAGCTCGTCGGTCGCGACGGCGCCCTGCGTCGAGAGCGTGTCCATGATCGGCTGGCCGGCCAGCGACTCGCCCCGGATGCTCGCCCGGCGATACCACGACGACCGCTGCCAGAAGCGCTTGGCGGCGGCATCCGCGTCGGCCTGGGTTGCTTCGAGGCGGTCGTCCGTCGCCGCCCAGGCCGGCAGCAGCTCGGGGTCGCCGTAGACCGGGAAGTCGGCCGAGATGTGCGATCGATTGAAGGCCTCGGTCACCGGCCACATCGTCTTGGACCCGAAGCCGAGCGCCTCGCGCTGGTACGTCGAGAGCGTGTCGCCGCCTCCGCCGCCCGCGGTCGGACCGGCCCCGGAGAAGACCGTCAGGATCGTCACGTTCTGACCGAGCTCCCGGAGGCCGGCGATCAGCCCACCGCAGGAGAGGGCGACGTCGTCGGGATGCGGGGCGACGAAGACATGGGTCATGGCCGGGCGAGTATA
>DATAIW010000130.1:0-3697 GCA_036262455.1 Candidatus Limnocylindrales bacterium
AGCCCGCCGCGGGCGAACGCGTAGAGCGACTGGACGATCTGGTAGCCGTCCCCGGACGGGCTCTTGAAGGGATCGAGCCAGATGTCGACGCGGGTCTGGACCGTGGGGACCAGGTGGTACATGACGAACGAGCCGGCGAGGAACAGGAGGACGCCGACGACCACGAAGCCGACCCGGCCGGTCGCCGCATAGAGCAGGCACAGGAACACGGTGAAGAACAGGAGGGCGGCGCCGAGGTCGCGTTGGACGACGACGAGGCCCAGGGCGATCGCCCACATCGCGACCATCGGGGCGAGGAACGGCAGCGGCGGCAGCGAGATGGGACCGACCTTCGTCGATTCCTCGACGAGGAGCGGGCGATACTCCGAGAGGTAGCCGGCGAGGAAGACGACGAGGATCACCTTCAGCAGCTCGGCCGGTTGACCGCTGATCGGCCCGAGACTGAGGCTGAGACGCTGGCCGTTGATGTCGTCGCCCAGGAAATACGTGGCGACGAGGAGACCGACCCCGGCCGCCGCCCAGGTGTACTTGTAGAGCCGGAGCCAGCGATCGCTGCGGACGGTGACCGCGAGGATCGTCGCGAGGCTGAACGACAGGATGAGCCAGGCGAGCTGGATGTCGCCGAGGCCCAGCTTCCACGGCCCAACCTGCTGTTGCACCTGGGTCTGCGGCAACCGTTCCATCAGCAGGAGGCTGATCCCGCCGAGCATCGCGGTCGCCGGCAGGATGATCTGGTCCATCCGCCGCCCGGACAGGATCAGGACGAGATGGGCGATCCCGATCAGCCCGAGATAGATCGCCAGGTGGAGCGGGTTGGCCGGGCTCAGGCCCTGCGATTCACCGGGGACCGTGATGCGCTTGGCCAGCTCAAGCGAGACGCTCCCGACGAGGATCGTGATCGCGACGATCGCGAGCAGGCGCGACTCCCGACCGCGCGGCCGCGGCCGGATCGGGCCGAGGATCGACGGCAGGCTCGGCGCGCCGGCCGTCATCGGCGCGATCGATCGGCGCGCGGGCGCTCCAGGCGAAGACGGACCTGCCCGATCTGGATGATGTCGCCGAAGCCGAGTGGTGCGACACCCTCGACCAGGGCGCCGTTCACGAACGTCCCGTTGGTGCTTCCGAGGTCCTCGAGGTACCAGGCCCGGCCGCGGAACGTGAGGATGGCGTGCTCGGCCGAGACGAACTGGTCCTCGACGACGATGGCGTTGTTGACGTCGCGGCCGATCGTGGCGATCGCGTCGAGGGCCAGCGAGGTGCCCTCCTCCGGTTCCCCGGCCGGTGATGCGATGACGACGAGGCGGCCGAGCTCGGCGCCGGGCTCACGGGCGGCCGCCCGGAGATCGCCGACGAGCGCCCGGGCGATCCGGAACAGGAAGAAATACAGGAGCCCGAGGAACGTCAGGCGGACGGCCCAGACGGTCAGCAGGAACGGGTCCATCAGGAGTTCGCGCCGCCGCGACCGGGATCGTCGGCGGCGGGACCGCCGCCGGCCGGAGCACCGCCGGCGGATCGGGGGGCCGGGGCGGCGATCGCCTCGACCAGCAGCGTCGTCGTCCCGATCCGGATCCGATCGCCCTCGCCGAGGGCGATCGCCTCGACCCGCCGGTCGTTGACGAACGAGCCGTTGGTGCTGCCCAGGTCGGACAGGACGAGCGACCCACGCCGGCCGTCAATCCGGGCGTGATGACGCGATGCCCGGCCGTCGCGGAGGACGATCCCGTTGTCGGGCGCCCGCCCGATCGTCAGCGGCCGGCCGTCGAAGGCGATCGAACGGCTCGACTGGTCCGGCCGGATCTCGCGGATCGTGGCCCGCGGACCGTCAATACCCGGCAGGACGAAGACCGCCGTCTGGTGGGCAGCGGCGACAGGACCGATGTCGGTGGCGGCGGCCGCTCCCGGCCGAGCCGCGTCGCCGGCTGGAGCCGCGTCGCCGGCTGGAGGCGGCTCGCCGGCGCCGGCCGCCTCACGACCATCGTGCGGGTCGGCCTCGGGCGCGGCATGCGGGTCGAGCGCGACGACCGCGATGTCGCCGGGATCGACGGCTGGATCGGACCGGAGGGCCACGACGGGTCGGTCGAGAAGGGTGTAGCCATGGCTCCGGGCGAACGCGAGGGCCCCGTCCGCGAGCGTCGAGGCGAGCTGCGGCGCGGCCGTGCGCAGGGCGGCCAGGTCGTCGGGATGAAGGCGAACGATGAACCGGTGCGGCACGAGCGTCCGGGCCCCGTCGCGCGTGCGGTCCCCTTCCATGACTCGCTCGAGCCGGCGCTGGACCTGGACGGGACGGATCGCCGTCCGGAACAGCCGCGCCGACTGGCGCTCGAAGAGCCGTTCGAGGAAGCGCTCGACGGCGGCAAGGGGTCCCATGTCGGGGGCGGAGTCTAGCAGACGGTCCTGAGAGGTCCGCGCGCTCAGCGTCGATCCGGGGTGCGCCGCGGCTGCGGTGCGCCGGCGCCGCCGCCTATCGGTCCCGGTCGGGGCGGACCATCGTCCCGGTTCGGCCCGTACGAGCGATGGAGGCTGCCAAACGGGGCTGCGTTATACTCTCGCCTCGTTCGGTCCGCCGTTCGGCTCCGACGTGATCCTCGCGTACCCGGGGGCATGATGCCCGAAATCCTCACCGAGTCCTTCTGCGAGCGCTGCGGCACGCGTTACACCTTCGAATCGGCCGCGCCCCGCAAGACTCGTCGCCTCGGCCAGTTCAAGACCCTGTCGAAGGGCATGAAGAACTGGGTCATGAGTGACGACACGTCACTCGATGAGGCCATGGCCGCGGCTCGCAACGACGACGACCGCGAGCTGACGAGCCACCAGCTCGACGCATTCCACGCGACGTTCAACTTCTGCATGACCTGCCGCCAGTACACGTGCGGCAACTGCTGGAACGCCGCCGAGGGGCATTGCCTCACCTGCGCCCCCCATCTGGGCCACGAGATCCTGCCCGCTCCCTTCCCGGACCAGGCCGCGTTCGAGCCCGTTCGGATCGAGGCGGAGGCGTGGCCCGAGGTCGACCTGTCCGTTCCCGGTGTGGCCGCTGCCAACGGCAACGGCCATGACCATGGCCTCCAACCCGACACCGTCGACCCGTGGGCGAGCGTCGGGGCGGGCGATGTCGACGAGATCCTGGAGATCGATCCGGCAGCCCGACTGGCGTTCCTGTCCGGCGAGACGCTGTCGCCCGTCGTCGAACCCGAGCCGACCCCCGCGGCCGCCGCCGCACCGATCGACCGGCCGGAAACGACCAGGACGTCGACGGGCGAAGTGCTGTGGACGCCGACCTTCCTCGGGACGGCCAATGTACGCGCCGCCGAGCCGGTCGCCAGCCGCGCGGACGCCGACGTCGAGGCGGACGCACCGGCGCCGGCCATCGAGACGGCGCCGGTCGTCGCCGATGCCCCCGTGCCGCACGCGCCGACCGCAGCCGCGGCGTCGATCGTCGAGCCCTTGCCGCCGACCATCGAGGGGCGCGCGGACGCCGGCGCGGCCCGGACGTCCGACCTCCTGCGGCGCTTCCGGCCCGGGCAGAACATCGACGCCGAGCTCGCGGCCTACGAGGCCGAGCTCGACCTGGCCGCCCCGGCCACGACCCATCCGGACCCGGCCGGCGAGCTGACGGCTGCGGCCGAATCGCCGATCGAACCGGGCGTCGTCGCGGAGCCGGTCGTCGCGGAGCCCGTCGTCGCGGAGCCGTGGGTGG
>DATAIW010000131.1:0-7037 GCA_036262455.1 Candidatus Limnocylindrales bacterium
CCGACGGGTCCGAGATGACGACCGAGTGCGACACCGTCGTCGTCGCCCTCGGCCTCGCCCCGCGGGACCTCCTCGCCCGGATGACCCGCGATGAGGGCGTGACCGCGGTGGGCCCGGCAGCCGACGACCATCCGCTGCCGCCCGCGCCGACCGCCGGCGTCGTCTGCCTGTGCATGGGCACGACCGTCGCCGACCTGGACGTCGCCTTCGCCAAGGGCTACACCGAGCTCGAGCTGCTGAAGCGCGCGTCGTGGGCCGGCCTCGGGCCGTGCCAGGGCGGCGCATGCCTGCCCCATGTCCGGGCGTTCCTGGCCGCGAAGACCGGCGTCGTCCCCGAGCCGTTCACCGCGCGCCCGGCCGTCCGCCAGATCACCCTCGCCGAAGCGGCCGCGGACACGACGATCGACGCGTTCCGGCGAACGCCCCTTCACGATGAGCACCTCGCGGCCGGGGCCCGGATGGACCGGTTCGGCGGATGGTGGCGACCGTGGCATTACGGCGACGTCGTCGGTGAGTACTGGGCCGTCCGCGAGGGCGTCTCGATCGGCGACGTCTCGACGCTCGGCAAGCTGGTCGTCAGCGGTCCGGACGTCGTCGAGGCGCTCGAGCGGATCTACCCGTGCAATGTCACGGACATCAAGGTCGGCCGGTCGCGCTACGCGCTGCTCCTCAACGAGCGCGGCCACGTGATGGACGACGGGATGGTCCTGCGCGACGCGGAGACGCGGTTCACGCTGACCTTCACATCCGGCGGCGCGGCCAACGCCGAGATGTGGATCCGCGACTGGGTCGACACCTGGGGCCTCCGGGTCCACGTGATGGACCGCACGATGTCCCTCGCCGCGATCAACGTGACGGGGCCGTTCGCGAAAGCATTGCTGGGCCGGCTCGGGCTGACGGATGCGCCGCGCTTTCTCGGCCACGTCCGGGCCGAGGTCGACGGCGTTCCGTGCCACGTCATGCGGCTGTCGTTCACGGGCGAGACAGCGTTCGAGCTCCACCACCCGATCGATCAGTCCGTGGGCTTGTGGCACGCGCTCCTCGATCACGGCGAGGACCTCGGAATCCGGCCGCACGGCCTCCAGGCGCTGTTCGGGCTGCGGCTCGAGAAGGGCCACGTGATCGTCGGGATGGACACGGAGCTCGACACGACGCCGCGCCGGCTCGGGATGGACTGGGCGGTCCGGATGGAGAAGCCGGCGTTCATCGGCCGAGCGTCGCTGGAGCGGACCGCGAAGCTCGACGACGAGCGGCGCTGGTTCGGGTTCGCGATGGACGGGGAGGCGCCGCCGGAGGGCTCGCCGATCCGGGCGCCCGGCGGCAGCGGCGAGATCATCGGCAACGTGACGGGGTCGTGGAAATCGCCGCTCCTCGGCAAGGCCCTGATCCTCGGCTGGCAACGCCGCCGGCCGTTCCTCGACCGCGTCGAGATCGACGGTCGAGAGGCCGTCGTGCGGCGGACCCCCTTCTACGACCCGGAGGGGCTCCGTGCCCGCGCTTGAGCCGGTGTCGGGCATCCGGGTCGTGGCCGCACCGGCGGCGCTCGACGGCGCCCGCTGGCAAGGCGACGATGTCGACGTGATCCGGATCGCGCCGGACGAGGCGTTCGGGATCCGCGCCGTCGGTGTGGACGTCGACGATCCGGACGCGATCGTCGAGCCCGAGACCGGCTTCGCCGTGGCGCTGCTCGACGCCGATGACCAATACGGGGTCGTCGATCACCTCGAGTGGGCGCTCCCCGAGGAGCCCCGTGTCCTCGCCCAGGGCAAGGTCGCCGGCGTGCCCGCGCGGATTCGGACCGGAGACCCGGCGACGATGCCGCTTGGCGAGCCCGCACTCCTCGTCACGAACAACGCCTACGCCAACGAGCTCGAGAGGCGGCTCGGATGGCGCTGACCGCCGCGGCCGAGGCCGTCGAGAGCCTCCAGCCGATCCGCTGGCACGAGCCACGCGATTCCTACGACGTCGTCATCGTGGGGGGCGGCGGCCACGGTCTCGCGACCGCGTATTACCTCGCTACGCGCCACGGGATCACCAACGTCGCCGTCCTCGAGGCCGACTACATCGCGTCGGGCAACACCGGCCGGAACACGACGATCATCCGGGCGAACTACGCGATCCCCGAGGCGATCCGCTTCTACGACCACTCGATGAAGCTCTACCAGGACCTCGAGGCCGAGACCGGCGCCGCGATCTTCCATCGCGAGAAGGGCCACGTCTGGCTCGCCCATTCGGAGATGGGGATGCGGACCGAGCGCGGCCGCTGCCTGATGAACCAGGCGATGGGCGTCCGGACCGAGATGCTGACGCCGGCCGAGGTCAAGGAGCTCGTCCCGCAGATCGACCTGACCGGCGGCGGACGCTACCCGGTCTTCGGGGCGTCGCACCACGTCGAGGCGGCCACCGCCCGACATGATCGGGTCGCCTGGGCGTTCGCGTCAGGGGCGACGGGGCGTGGCGTCCACATCCTTCAGCATCGACCAGTCACGGGACTTCTCCGCGACGGCGACCGGGTGGTCGGCGTCCGGACCGCCGCAGGCGACATCCGGGCCGGGATCGTCCTCTCCGCGGTCGGCGGCCGGGTGACCGAGATGGCCGCCCACGCCGGCGTCCGCCTGCCGATCCGGACCCACCCGCTTCACGCCTTCGTCACCAACGATTTCGCTCAGGGCCTCGACAAGATCGTCGCCTCGACCGAGCTCGCCTGCTACGTCAGCCAGACCGAGCGCGGCCAGATGCTGATCGGCGCCGAGTTCGACAGCCAGCCGTCGTTCTCGCGGATCTCGTCGTTCGACGCGCTCCGGAGCTACGCCTACAAGATCACGATGCTCCTGCCGTTCCTGCGGCCGATGCGGATCCTCCGGACGTGGGCGGGCCTCTGCGACATCTCCGCGGACTGGAGCCCGATCATGGGCGAGACGGGCGTTGACGGGTTCCTGATCACGACCGGCTGGGGGACGTGGGGCTTCAAGGCGATCCCGGCCGGCGGCGAGGCCCTCGCCGAGCGGATCGCGACCGGGAAGCCGCCCGCTCTGATCGCGCCGTTCGGGCTCGACCGGTTCCGGCGCGACCATGTCCTGGCCGACCAGGCGTCGGCGGGCACGCGCTGATGCACACGCTCGACTGCCCGCGCTGCGGGCGACGGCCGCTCGACGAGTTCACGTTCGGCGGCGAGCGACGACCGAGCCCGTCCTCGATCGACGATCCGGACGCCCGCGACTTCGACGAGGTCTGGATCTTCGACAACCCCGACGGCATTGCGACGGAACGCTGGTTCCATGCCGCGGGCTGTCGGCGCTGGCTGACCGTCCGGCGCGACACGAGCATCGACCGCGTCCTGGAGATCCATTGATGTTCGAGGGCTACGCGGCGCGACGGCTGGACATCGCGGTTCGCGACCGGGCGCGGTTCGGAGCCGGAGTCGTCACGGAGCTGCCCTCGATCGTTGCCTCGCTCGGCGCCCAGGCCGCCTTCGTCGTCACCGACTCGGGCGTCGTCGGGTCCGGGGTCGCCGGTCGGGTCGTCGATCTCCTCGCAGACGCCGGGCTGCGGGTCGGCCTGTTCGACGGCGTTGAGCCGAACCCGGGCGCCTCGTCGGTCGCTCGGGGCAGCGCTGCCCTGCGGCGGTTCCAGGAGCTCGCCGGCGGGACGTCCGCCGCCGTCGTTGGCCTGGGCGGCGGGTCGGCGATGGACTCGGCCAAGGCGATCGCCCTCCACGCCACGAACGACCGTGATGTCATGTCACTTGGCTACCACGATGAAACGCTCGCGACAGGGATCCCGGTCATCGCGATCCCGACGACGGCCGGCACCGGCGCGGAGACGAACACGTACGGCGTCATCACCGACGAGGTCGCCGGACGGAAGGGTTACATCGGCCACGAGAGCGTCCTGCCGCGGGTCGCGATCCTCGACCCGGAGCTGACGATCGGCCTGCCGTCGGGTCCGACCGCGGCGACCGGGGTCGACGCCATGACCCACTCGCTCGAGTCGCTCCTGTCGCGCAACCCGAACCCGTTCGCCGAGGCGATCGCGCTCGGGGTAATCCGGACGGTCGCCGAGTGGCTCCCGCGGGCCGTCGACGACGGCACGGATCTCGAGGCGCGCAGCCGGATGCTCCTCGCCGCCCACTATGCCGGGGTGGGGCAGCAGAGTGGAACCGGGGTCGGAGCCGTCCATGCCATCGGCCACGCGATCGGAACGCGGGGCCGGCTCGCCCACGGGACCGCCCTTGCGACGGTGATGCCGGAGGTGTTCGCGACCTACCTCGAGGTGCGCGAGCGGGAACTTGCCCTCGTGGCAGCGGCCTTGGGGATCGCCGACCCGCGCGACGAGCCCGGCGAGGTCGCCCGCGCCGCGATCGACGGCATCGACGCCCTGCTCCGATCGGTCGGCCAGCGCCGGACCCTCGCCGAGCAAGGCCTCGGTCCGGAGACCCACGAGACGATCGCCCAGGACAGCATCGAGGACGCGGCGATCAACAACAGCCCGCGGCTTCCGTCGAAGCGCGAGATCCTCGCCATCCTCGCCGCGGTCGCCGGCTGAACGCTGGCCGCTCGGCTGCGTTGCCGCCCGCGCGGTCAGGCGGACGCGGTGAACGGGGCGCTCGACGCATCGTCGACCATCGCGGATTCCTTTCCCTTCGGATCGCCCCTCGGACCGAACGCATCGTCGCGATGTGGCGGTCCGCGCCGGGCGCGGCACTGGCTCAGCGGCGGAGGAACTCCGGCAGGTCCGGCTCAGGGCCGCGCCAGAGGGCGAGCTCCTGGGTCTCGAGCCAGCCGTAGTGATTGATGAAGTGGGCGCCGTTGGCGGTCAGGACGTCGGCGGCCGCGCCCATCGCCGTCTGGCCACGCACGGCGACACTGAGGACGACGTGGCCCTCGCGGACGGCCGCCTCGTACCACGCGAAGTCGACCGCCTGGTCGGCCCAGCTGAACTCGAGGATCTGGACCAGGCGCCCGCGCCAGCCGCGGCGGCTGCCGCTGGCGTCGAAGACCGGGGCATCCTCGGGCCGGTCGAACCGCTCGATCCGGGCGGCGTCGATCGCCGGAAGCGAGGTCAGGCCCGCGACTGCCGCATCCGCCTCTGCGGGGGTGTCGAACACGGCGAGGAGACGGCCGATCGTCGAGCCGATCATCCGCTTCGGGCGACGTCCTTTCACGGGCTCGCGCTCAGCCGGCGTCGACGAGCGGCTTGACCTCGCCGATCAGGCGCTCGAACGTCTCCATGTCGTAGGGCGCCGGTTGCTCCGAGATGACCGTGTGGAAGCCGAGCTCGACGTACGGCGCGAGCTTCTCGGCCAACTGCTCGGCCGTGCCGTTCCAGAACGTGTCGTCGTCGGCGACCTCCGCCAGCGGCGTCCGGTTGTGTTCCATCGCCGCCTTCCAGACACGATCGGCCTCGGCCTCGGAGTCGCGGATCGTGGCCTTGATCCCGAGCGTGAACTCGATCTCGGCGGGGTCGCGGCCGACATCCTCGCAGTGGCGCCGAAGGACTTCGATCTTGTGGCGCATGACCTCGACCGGGCCCATCGCATTCCACAGGTCGGCGTAGCGGGCGACCGTCCGCAGGGTCTTCTTCTCGCCCGAGCCGCCGATCATGATCGGCAGATGGGCCTGGACCGGCGGCGGCTGGTGGCGGGCGTGGTCGAATGCGTAGTGCCCGCCGGGCACGGAGGTGATCTCCTTGCCGTCGAGGAGGGCCCGCATCGCGGCGGCCGACTCATCCATCCAGTCGAGTCGCTGGCCGATGCTCGAGCCGAATTCGATGCCGTGGGCCTCGTGTTCGAGGTCCATCCAGGCGCCGCCAAGGCCGAGGATCGCCCGACCGCCGCTGACGTGGTCGAGGGTCGCGGCCGTCTTGGCCACGACACCCGGGTTGCGGAACGTGTTGGCGCCGACGAGCAGCCCGACGCGGATCCGCTCCGTGCTCGCCGCCGCGGCGACCAGGCTCGACCAACCCTCGAAGATCGGCTGGTACGGATCGCCGAAAATCGCGTAGAGGTGGTCCCACGACCAGAGGTGGTCGTAGCCGAGCGCGTCCATCCGTTTGACCGCGGCCAGGTACGACGGCCAGTCGGTGGCCTGGTTCCAGAGCAGGATCCCCAGCTTGAGATCGGTCATCGGGTCCTCCGAGGGCGGTCAGTCGACCTCGATTCTATGGCGGATCGGCCGCCCGAGCGAGGAGGCATCGGGGCGCGCGAGGCCGGGCGACGTTGCGTGGGACGCACGCGTCGGCCGGTCGGCCGGCTGGTGATGCCCGGATCTGGTCGACCTGTTGAGCGCCGCGCAAGGAATCGCCGTTGTCGTCGTGGCGAACGGTGAACGGGAAACCCGTTTGCGTCGAGCGCAACAACGGAGGCGGATCCGGCGCTCTGGTCTTCGACGTGTGGGTGTGGCGAAAGGCCCTGCAGATCCGTTGCTTGTGATGCACGGCGGCGGCTCGTAGGGCTTTGTCTGACCCGGGTTCGACGGCCGGGCCCGCTATGGCAGCGTCGCGATGTCCTGGGCGATCGGCTCGCGATCGTCGGCGTCGACGATGCCCTCGAGGGCGGCGGTCGCCTTCGCCTTCCACAGCGCACCCGACGCCGGGTCGCCGGCGGCGAAGGACGCCCGGGCCATCGCCTCGTAGGCAGCCGGCAGGTCCCAGCTCTCGCGGGTGTCCGCAGGGATCGACTCGTTGATCTCCACGCAGCGGCGGGCATGCCACAGCGCCGGCTCGCCGCGCCCGAGCGTCGCATAGACGCGCGAGCACAGCCACTCGCCGCGGGCGAGGTTGACCGGCTCGCCGACCCGCGCCCAATGCCAGCGCGACGTGTGCGCCCGATGGATCATCTCGTCGGTCTCGGCGGCGGTCCGGTCGGCCTTCTCGATCAGGGTCCAGGTGCTGTTGTAGAGGTCGACGCCGAGCTGGCGTTGGGTGGCCGAGTCGAGCTCGACGGCTGTCGCGGTCGTCGCCTCGGTGGTCGCGTTCGACATGATCGGGTCCTTTCCGTCGGTCATCCGCCCCACGACGTGGAGCAGGCGGGTCAGTCG
>DATAIW010000132.1:0-3632 GCA_036262455.1 Candidatus Limnocylindrales bacterium
CTCGCGACGATGGAGGAGTCGGAGCAGCGGCTCAGCAAGACGAAAGCCCTCGCGGTCTTCAGCAGTGACGCCCTCTCCTCGGTCGCCTACGCAACCGAGGCGATCCTGTTCACCCTGGCGGTCGCCGGCCCGGAGCACTTCTGGCTCGTCCTGCCGATCTCGGGAGTCATCGTCGCCATCCTGTTCGTCGTGGCCGTCAGCTATCGCCAGACGATCACCGCGTACCCGAACGGCGGCGGCAGCTACATCGTCGCCAAGGAAAACCTCGGCACGCTGCCGGGCCTGATCGCCGCCGCGGCCCTCCTCGTCGACTACGTCCTGACGGTCTCGGTCAGCGTCGCGGCCGGGGTGGCCGCCCTGATCAGTGCGTTCCCGGCCCTCGAGAACCGGACCCTGTGGTCGCTCGTCGCGATCGCCCTCGTGATGCTGGTCAACCTGCGGGGGATCAAGGAGTCGGGGACGATCTTCGCGATCCCGACCTATGTCTTCGTCATCGGGATGATCGGGCTCATCGCGGTCGGGCTCGGCGAGTTCGCTCTCGGCCAGTCACCGCGCGTGGCCGACGTGACGGCCGTCGCGAGCGGCGGCCAGGCCCTCGGTGCGCTGCTGATCCTGCGCGCCTTCGCCGACGGCTGCTCCGCGATGACCGGGGTCGAGGCGATCAGCAACGGCGTGCCGGCCTTCAAGCGCCCCGAGCCGATCAATGCCCGGACGACGCTGGCTGCCATGGCGATCCTGCTCGGGACGATGTTCATCGGGATCAGCGTCCTCTCGATGCTCGCCGGCTCGATCCCCTCCGAGCACGAGACGATCCTGTCGCAGATCACCCGGGCGATCTTCGGCACGGGTCCGGTCTACTACGTCCTGACCCTCGCAACGACGAGCATCCTCATCCTGGCCGCGAACACCAGCTTCGCCGACTTCCCGCGGCTCGCCTCGCTGCTCGCGAAGGATCGCTACATGCCGTCGCGGTTCGCCTTCCGCGGCGAGCGGCTCGCGTTCTCCGCGGGGATCGTCGCGCTCGCGGTCCTGGCCGGCGTCGTCGTCGCCGCCTTCGCCGGACGCGTGGAGGCGCTCATCCCCCTGTACGCCATCGGCGTCTTCACGTGCTTCACCTTGTCGCAGGCCGGCATGGTCGTCCACTGGCGCCGCGACGGCGGCCCAGGCTGGCGCAGGCGCGCGACCGTCAACGGAATCGGGGCCGTGGCGACGGCCATCGTCGCCCTGATCTTCGCGATCGCGAAGTTCGCCCTCGGCGCCTGGATCGTGATCATCATCATCCCGCTGCTCGTCGGGCTGATGGCCGCGATCCACCACGAGTACGCGCGCGCCTCCGAGGAGCTCGACGTCAGCGAGCGCTCGGTCATCCGCCGGCCGCACCGACGACAGACCGCCTACGTCCCGATGACGGACCTCCGGCGCGACGTCGTGCACGCGGTTCGCTTCGGCCAGACCCTTTCCGACGAAGTCGTCGGCATCTTCGTCACCGACGATCCCGGGGCCGGGGAGGCGCTCCGCAAGCGCATGGCCCGCCAGCTGCCCGGCGTCCGGTTGGTCGTCGTCGAATCGCCCTACCGCGAGCTCGTCGCGCCGCTCGTTCGCTATCTCGAGCAGGCGGCGAAGGTCGACCCCGAGTCGGTCTCGGTCCTGCTCCTGCCCGAGTACGTCCAGCGGCACTGGTGGGAGCGCTTCCTGTACAACTCGAACCAGGACCGGATCCGCCGCGCCCTGTTGGGCAACAAGCGGATCCTGGTCGCGAACGTCCCGTACCGCCGGCCCGCCTGACGCCCTCCGGCCGGCGTTCGCCTTCGCGTACCAACGGCCGACCCGGACGTCAGCGATGAGATGGTCCGAGGTGGCCGGGTGCGCGTCGCGGACCTCGTCAGCGGCCGCCCGGATCCCCGGTCGGAACGACGTGGAGCTCGACGCCCGGCAGCCGCTCGAGCAGCTCGTCGAGCAGGGACCGCCGGCCGAGCCGGGCGAGACCCCGGGCCGGGGGTGCCGCCGCCAGCACGACCCGCGTCGCCCGTCGCGTCCGGACGGCCTCGACGACGCCGCTGGCCAGGTCGGACGCCTGGAGCCGGACGATTTCGGCCCCGAGGTCCGCGGCGTAGTCGAGGTTCTCGCGGAGGTCCCGTGACGCATCGAACGACGCCCCAGATCCGGCCGGAGTCTCCACGATGAGTCCGACCAGCGGTCCACGAAGTGCCGACGCCAGCGAGGCGCCGCGCCGCAGCGCGAGGCGCGCGCCGGGCGACCCATCGATGACGACGAGCGTCCGTTCGGCCACGAGGTCGAACCGTCCGCCTGTCCGGGCGCCCGCATCGGTGGCGATCACGCCGAGCTGCTCGTCGACCCGGCGCGCGGTGAACCGGAGAGCCAGCTCGCGGAGGGCGGTCAGGTTGCCCTCGCTGAAGAACCGCTCGAGCGCGATCGCGGCCCGCTCCGGCGGATAGACGTTGCCGTGCTTCATCCGCTGGCGGAGGGCCCGCGGGCTCATGTCGACCAGCTCGACCTCGTCGGCCGCGGCGAGGACGTCGTCCGGCAGCCGCTCGTTGACGGGTGCTCCGGTGATCGTGGCGACCGCGTCGGCGACGCTCTCGAGATGCTGGACGTTGCAGGTGCTGATGACATGGATGCCCGCGTCACGGATCGCCTCGACATCCTCCCAGCGTTTCTGGCGGAACGAGCCCGGGACGTTCGTGTGGGCGAGCTCGTCGACGATCGCGAGCGTCGGCGCCCGGGCGATCACCGCGTCGGTGTCCATCTCCTCGATGACGACGCCGCGATGCTCGACGCTGGCCCGCGGGATCACCTCGAGGCCGTCGAGCAGCGCAGCGGTCAGCGGTCGCCCATGCGACTCGACATATCCGACGACGAGATCCGTGCCGCGCTCGACCCGCCGATGAGCCTCCTCGAGCATCCGGTAGGTCTTGCCGACGCCCGGCGCCATCCCGAGATAGATCCGGAGGCGACCGCGGCCGCCCAGCGCCGCCTCGTCGCCCCGGATCCGGGCGAGCATGGCGTCGGCGCTCGGCCGGACGTCGAGCTCGTCGCGATCGGTCACCGGTGATGCCCTTTCTGCCCCGTGCGAGCGGCCGCGCTCGCCGCGTCGGGGTTCCGCCCGATTATGCCAGCAGGCCGTCGAGGTCGAGGTTGACGAGCAGGACGTTGACGGCCGGCTCGCCGATGAAGCCGAACAGCGGCTGGTCGGTGTGGCGGGCGACCGCCGCCCGGACGAGGCCCGGGTCGATTCCGCGGGCCGTTGCGATCCGGGCGACCTGGTACTCCGCGGCCGCCGGGCTGATGTGCGGATCGAGCCCGGACGCCGAGGCGGTCACGAGATCGACCGGGATCGGCGCGTCGCCGTTGGCGGCCTTCAGGCGGTCGACCTCGGCGCTGATCCGGTCGATCAGGGCCTGGCTCGTCGGCCCGAGCTGCGACCCGGCGGAGCCGTTCGCGTCGTAGCCGTCCTGGCCGGCGCCGGACGGCCGGCCCCACAGGTACTTCGGGTCGCTGAACGCCTGCCCGATCAGGCTCGAGCCGATCACCCGGCCATCGGCGGTCGAGATCAGCGACCCGTTCGCCTGGTGGGGGAAGACCACCTGGGCGACGGCCGTCACGGCCGCCGG
>DATAIW010000133.1:0-4870 GCA_036262455.1 Candidatus Limnocylindrales bacterium
ATCGCGACGAGCGCCGCGTCCGGGACGATCACGGTCGGCAGGTCCAGACCGGCGTCGATCGGCAGGAGGAGCGCCGCGATCGCCGCCGGCCCGTCGGCCGCGGCAGTCCGGATCGCGTCGAGGTCGGTCGCGGCCAGGAGCCCGAACGGGCCGCTCGCCGTCCGGGTCAGCGCGCCGAGATACGCGGCGCTGCCGACCGCCTCGCCGAGATCCCGGGCGAGCGACCGGACATACGTGCCCGCCGAGCACTCGACCTCGACGATCGCGACCGGCTCGCCGGCCGTCGTCTCGTCCCAGCCGATGATGTCGAGGGCATGGATCGTGACCGCCCGCGGAGCGAGCTCGACCGCCTCGCCGGCGCGAGCCATCGCGTAGGCCCGCCGGCCGGCAACCTTGATCGCGCTGTAGGCGGGCGGCCGCTGCTCGATCGGTCCACGGAAGGCGGCCAGGGCCGCCTCGACCGCCGCCCGGCTCGGCACCGGACCGGAGGCGCGCGTCAGGGCGCCCTCGAGGTCGTCGGTCGTCGACGACGCCCCGAAGCAGACAGTCGCCCGGTAGCGCTTGCGGTCGCCGAGGTGGTACTCGACGAGCCGGGTCGCCTTGCCGAGGAACACCGGCAGGACGCCCGAGGCAAACGGATCGAGCGTCCCGCCGTGCCCGACCCGTTTGGTGGCCGCCAGCCGGCGGACCAGGCCGACGACGTCGTGCGAGGTCGGCCCGACCGGCTTGGCGACCACGAGGACGCCGTCGAGGCTCATCGGCAGGATGCGCTCAACGGGCGACCGCGGCGACCATCCGCTCCGCCTCGGCGAGGACGGCGCGGCGAGCCTCGGCGACCGGCAACGGGACGGTTGCGCCCGAGGCTCGCGCGTGGCCGCCGCCACCGAACCGGCCCGTCAGGACCGTGGCGTCGACGCCCCCGGGCTTGGTCCGGACGCTCACCCGGGTCCCCTCCCCCGCCTCCTTGAACACGATTGCGATCTCGGCAAGCTCGGACTGGGCGAGGAGGTCGATGATCCCCTCAGAGTGCGGCGCGATCGCGCCGGTTGCGGCGAGGTCCTCGTCGAGCAGGGTCGAGAAGATGATCCGCCCGCCGGCGGCCGTCTCGAGCCGATCGAGGACCCGTCCGAACAGCTTCAGCTGGGCGTCCGGCTTGGACCGGTACAGGCGGCGCGAGATGTCCGAGAGCGGCGCGCCGGCCTCGACGAGGGCAGCCGCCACGGCCAGCGTCCGCGGGGTGGCGTTCGGGTGGGCGAAGGTCGCCGTGTCCATGACGATGCCGGCCATCAGGTCGGCGGCCAGGGCGCCGTCGCCGTCGCCGAGGGGCGCTCCCATCCGGGCGGCGAGGAGCGTCACCATCTCGCAGGTCGCCGCGCTCCCGGGGTCGATCCAGTCGGCGTCACCCGCGGCATCGTTGGAGGCGTGGTGATCGATGATGACCCGCGGCAATCGCTCGAACAGCTCCGCATGGCGGCCCCGGACGCCGCCGATCCGATCGAGGGAGCCGCAGTCCGAGACGACGAGCAGGTCGTAGTCGATCGCCGGGTCAGGGTCCGTCCTGGCGCGGGCCACATCAGCGAGGAAGTCGTAGAGCGGCGGCACCGGGTCGGCGAAGACGGCGGTCGCCGTGGCCCCGCCACGTTCGGCCAGGCGGCAGATCGCGAGGGTCGCGCCCAGCGTGTCGGCGTCCGGATTCTCGTGGCCGACGGCGAGGACGCGTCGGGCGGCCGTCAGGCGTTCGAGCACGCGGTCCGGAACCGCGTCGAGCCACGGCGTGAGATCGATCATCGACGGCGCTTGCCGGGAACGGTCCGGTTCGTCCGCGACCCGGGTCGGAACGTGCGGCGCGGTTGACCGGCCTCGCGGGCCGCGGACTCGCGAGCCGCCGCACTCGCGAGATCGGCCGCCGCGCCGCCGAGGCCCTCCGTGATCGAGCGATCCGTTGGGATGAGCGGCGTCGGCGTCGGGAGTGTCTCGCCGTCGGGAGCCACGTCCTCTGGAATGTGGCCGGCGCCGAGCTCGTCGAGCAGGTGGAGGACGCGCGTTCCCCGTTCCAGCGTCTCGTCGAGCTCCAGGTGGAACTCCGGGATGCGCTTCATCCGGAGCCGCTTGCCGAGCTCGTGGCGGACGAACGGCATGTGCCGACCCATCGCGACGATCGTCGCCCGCCGCTCCTCGAGGGGCCCGATCACGCTCACCTTGACCTTCGCGTGCCGAAGATCCGGCTGCGTGTCGACCCCGGTGATCGTGGCGAACCCGATCTTCGGATCGTCGACCTCGCGGCTGAGGATCGACGTGATCTCCTGCCGAAAGAGCTCATCGATCCGATCCGTTCTCGCGGTCATCGGGCCACCAGCGCGCGGCGGAGCCAGCTCAGCCGTGCCATCGGACTCGAATCAGCTCGGAAGAACGCGCGATACCGACTGCGAGGTGAAACACTCGATGATGTCTCCCTCTTCCAGGTCGTTGTAGCCGGCCAGGCCGATGCCGCACTCGTAGTTCCGCTCGACCTCACGGACGTCGTCGCGGAACCGGCGGAGCGATTCGATCTTGTCGGTGACGGCGATCTTGCCGTTGCGCCAGACCCGGGCGCCGCCGCGGACGATCCGCCCGTCGGTGACGAAGCAGCCGGCGATGACCGTGCTCTTGCCCACCCGGAAGATCTGGCGGACCTCCGCTCGACCCTCGATGACCTCGACGATCTCCGGCTCGAGCAGGCCCTGGAGGGCCGCCGAGATGTCGTCGGTCAGCTTGTAGATGATGTCGTACAGGCGGACGTCGACGCCTTCCGCATCCGCGGCTCGGCGGGCGGTCTCGGTGATCTTCGTGCTGAAGCCGACGATGATCGCGTCCGAGGCGGAGGCAAGCATGATGTCGTTGTCGGTGATGTCCCCGGCGCCCTCGTGGAGGACGTTGATCCGGATCTCATCCTGGTTGAGCTGGTCGAGGGCGTGGGTGATCGCACCGAGCGAGCCCGACACGTCGGCCTTGAGGATGATCCGCAGCTCCTTGGCCTGGCCGGCCTGGATCTGGCGGTAGAGGTCCTCGAGGGTCGCCCGGGTGCTGCCTTCGCCGCTCTTGGCGGCCGCTTCGGCCTTGCGGGCCTCGACCATCGAGCGGGCTTCCTTCTCGTCGGACACGACGCGCAGGATGTCGCCCGCCTCGGGCACGGCCGACAGGCCGAGGACCACGACGGCCGACGACGGGCCCGCCTTGGTGATCCGCTTGCCTTCGTCGTTCTCGAGCGCCCGGACCTTGCCGAACGTCTCGCCGACGACGATCACGTCGCCGACCCGGAGCGTCCCGGTCTGGACGATCGCCGTCGCGATCGCGCCGCGGTTCTTGTCGAGCTGGGCCTCGACGATCGTGCCGACGGCGGCCCGCTTCGGGTTCGCCTTCAGCTCCTGGAGGTCGGCGACGAGCAGGATCATCTCGATCAGCTCGTCGAGCCCGACGCGGGTCTTGGCGGACACGGGGACGAGCGGCGTGTCGCCGCCGTAGTCCTCGACGATGACGCCCGCCTCGGACAGCTCGGTCTTGACCCGGTCCTGGTTGGCGTCGGCCCTGTCGATCTTGTTGAGGGCGATGATGATCGGCACCTTGGCCGCCTTGGCGTGGCTGATCGCTTCGAGCGTCTGGGGCATGACCCCGTCGTCGGCGGCGACGACGACGACCGCGATGTCGGTCACCTTCGCCCCGCGGGCGCGCATCGCGGTGAACGCCTCGTGGCCCGGCGTGTCGAGGAAGACGACCCGCTTGCCGTTGCGCTCGACTTCGCTCGCGCCGATGTGCTGGGTGATCCCGCCGCGCTCGCCGGCCGCGACCGCGGTCGTCCGGATCGCATCGAGGAGGCTCGTCTTGCCGTGGTCGACGTGGCCCATGACGGTCACGATCGGGGCGCGCGGGAGCAGGTCCGCCTCGACGTCGGCGTCGAAGAGGACCTCCTTGGCGGCCGGCGCCGGGGCCCGTTCCTCCTCGCCCTCGACGGCCACACCGGCGGTCGGGGCGATCGTCTCAGCCACTTCGTAGCCGAGCTCGCCGGCGACGAGCGACGCGGTGTCGCGATCGATCAGCTGGTTGATCGTGGCGAAGATCCCGCTCTTGATCAGCTCGCGGATCACGTCCGCCGGGTTGACCGCGAGGAGCTCAGCGAGCTCCTTGACGGTGATCGTCGTCGGCAGCTCGATCGCGCCACGTTCGCGCGGATCGATCGTCTGGACCTGTGAATTGGCGTCGCCGGGACGACGCGGTGGCTTGCGGGGCCCGCGCCGGCCGCGGGTGCCGCTCCTACTCCTGGCCACGGGCTCCTCCTCGTTCTGTCATCGTCATCATCGCCGGTCCGGCCAGGAGCGCCGCGCGGAGCTCCGGGGGGACGGCTGCCCCGAGCGCGCGCCCGAGGGCGCCTCGCTCGGCGGCGAGGGTCCAGCAGCCGGCGTCCCGGCAGAGGTAGGCACCCCTGCCGGCCAGCCGGCCGGTTTCGTCCATGATCATCTGCCCGTCCGGCGTCCGGACCACGCGGACGAGGTCACGCTTGGGGCGAGCCGTCCGGCAGGCAACGCACGATCGGGTCGGGACCCGCGCGTGAACCGGCGACCCCGACCGGCGAGCGGGAACCCGCTCACCGAGGTCGGAGGCGGAGCTCCGCGACGCCATCCGCCCGAGGTTTACGACCCCACCTCCTCGGTGGCGGTCGCCTTCTTCGCCCGCGTCTTCTTCGCCTTCGCCGGGGCAGCTTCGGTCGCCGCCGCGGCATCGTCCGCCGCGGGCTCCGTGGCCGCCTTCGCGGTCGGCTTCTTCGCCCGGGTCTTCGGAGCTGCCCCGGCGAAGGCGAAGAAGACGCGGGCGAAGAAGGCGACCGCCACCGAGGAGG
>DATAIW010000134.1:0-4073 GCA_036262455.1 Candidatus Limnocylindrales bacterium
GTCTAGGAGGTTCGATGGCCGGGGCGGGCGCGGTGTTGCCGTTCACCATCGCGGGTGGTGCGCGGCAGCGTGTGGCCCCGGTCGCGTGTCGGGTTTGGCCATCGACCACCCCCGGTGGTGCGCGTCACGTTCTTGCCCCAGCCGCGCTCCTCGTTTCGGCATTTACCACGGCGGGTGGTGGGCGTCGCTGCGCTCGCGTCTGCGGAGCCTGTTCGGTGCCCACTGTGCGTCGCTCACGGCCAACCGACACCCCAGTCGACGCTTCAATCGGTTCGAGCTCGCGACTTGCACCACGCCGAGTGGTATCTGGCGGACCCTGGCCCGTGCCGACGTCGGAAGCCTGATGACCCGCGCCTTCGTCGACCTCCACACTCATTCGCGGGCGTCGTTCGATTCGCTTGCCGTACCGGCGTCGCTCGTCCGGGCGGCGGCGAGCCGTGGCCTGACCCATCTCGCGATCACCGATCACGACCGGATCGACGGCGCCCTCGAGGGTCGCGAGCGGGCGGCGGAGACGGATCCGGGCCTCACGGTGATCGTCGGCGAGGAGGTCCGGACAGCGGACGGTGACCTGATCTGCCTGTTCCTCGAGCAAGCGATCCCGCCGGGCCTGCCGGCCGAGGAGGCGATCGCCCGGGCCCGGGATCAGGGCGCCCTCGTCGGTGTCCCGCATCCGTTCGACCGGTTCCGTGGGTCGCTCCTCCGCGATGCCCGGATGGAGCGGCTGGCCGGGCTGGTCGACTGGATCGAGACCCACAATGCGCGGGTCGCGGTCGGCAAGGGCAACCAGCTTGCGGCCGAATTCGCGGTCGAGCACGGACTGCCCGGGATCGCGGTGTCGGACGCGCACAGCTCGTTCGAGGTCGGTGTCGCCTATACGGTCCTCGACGGAGACCCGTCGACCGCGGCCGGCCTCCTCGCCGCGCTCTCGAGCGCGGAGCTCATGACCGGCCGCGCATCGATGTACGTCCGGCTCCTGACGCCGCTGGCCAAGGTCGTCCAGCGAGCTCGCGGCAACGGCCGGATCGAACCGACGGGTGACGCGCCGGCCGCCATCCGATGAGCGGCCTGCCCGGCGCGACCGGTCCACGCGGCGGCGCCGGATCCGACGCCGAGCGCCGCAGCGGCGACGAGCGGCGAACCGGCGAGGAGCGCCGCGACGCGTCGCCGCCGATCGAGACCGCGTCGCCGCCGATCGAGACCGCTTCGACCGTCCCGGCGACACCGCCAACCGAAGATGACCGGCGCAGCGGCGCCGAACGGCGATCCGATCTCGACCGGCGCACGAACGAAACGGTCACCGCCGACCAGCTATCGCTGGGACGCCGTCTCCGCCAGCGACGGACGATCGTGTCGCTCGTCCTGCCGCTGCTCCTGCTGGTCCTCTTTGCCCGTGCCCTGCCCGGCTTCAAGCTCGACCAGGTGCCGGGCCTGATCCTCCAGGCCAACCCGCTCCTGCTGTTCGGCGCGTTCGCCGTGTTCTACTCCGGCTTCCCGCTCCGGGGCCTGCGCTGGGCGATTCTGATCCGGGCCACCGGGTTCCCCCTTCGGGTCCGGGACGCGACCGAGATCATCTTCATCAGCTGGCTCGTCAACTGTCTCGTGCCGGCCAAGCTCGGCGATCTCTATCGGGCGTACCTGCTCAAGATCAACAGCACGGTCTCGCTGTCGCGGACGTTCGGGACCGTCTTCATCGAGCGGATCCTCGACCTCTTCGCGATCGTGACCCTCGGCCTGGCGTCGGGCTACTGGTCGTTCCGCGGCCGCCTGCCCGGCGACGTCCAGCTCGTGTTCGCCGTCGGCGTCGGCGTCGTCGTCCTGCTTGCCGGCGGCCTCCTGACGATGCGCAACTTCGGCCGGCGGCTGATGACGGCGCTGCCGCTGCCGCATCGGGTGACCGAGTTCTACGACCGGTTCGAGGAGGGCGTCTTCTCGGCCGTCGGGCTGCGTGCGCTGCCGCGGCTCATCGTCCTCACCGCCCTCGTCTGGGCGACGGAGGCGATGCGACTCTTCCTCGTCGTCGAGGCCCTCGGTTTCAAGGACGTCCACCTCGGCATCAGCGGCGCGTTCTTCGTCGCGCTGACCGGCTCCCTGTTGACCGCGGTGCCGCTCACGCCGGCCGGGATCGGGGTGGTCGAGGCCGGCGTCGTGTTCGTCCTGACCGTCGTCTACAACATCGATCAACCGCAGGCGCTGGCGATCGTCCTCGTCGATCGGGTGATCAGCGTCCTCTCGATCATCGGCTTCGGATCGCTGGCCTACTGGTTCTCGCCGAAGCGGCGCGGGATGGGCGTCGACCAGCACCGACCGGTCGAGGTCTCCTCGGCCTGAAGCGCGAGCGGGGGATCGGCACACATCCGCAACGCGTTCGGGGCATCCGCGCGCGCCAACATGCCGCCCGATGACCGTTCATGACAGTATGGCAAGCCGTGCCCAGGTCCCCGTCCTGCTCCGATCGCGTGATCCGCGCCGAACGGCCGCGTGTTGCCTCGACGCCGATCCCATCCGTCCGCGACCGGCCGACGTAGCCCCTGGTGCGGGACGGCAGTCCCCTGCATGCTCCGGTCCGCACCCCCTTGCACCCCACCGGACTGGTCGGCCCGCGAGGTTTCTCTCGCCGACCGGGGTGGTACCAACGGGTGATACAGGAGGGGCCGGTCCGTTCGTGATCATGCAGCTATCACGGCATCACCCGACTGCGCGAGACACGGAGCGCCCAACGACGTCATGACCACCCAGAACGGTCGAGCGTTCAACGAATGGCTGCGAGCCCAGCTCAAGGCCAAGAAGATGTCTCAGCGTCAGCTCGCCCAGCAGTCGGGTGTCGACCACTCGACCATCTCGCGACTGATCCGCGGCGATCGCATGCCGTCCCTCGGCACCGCCACGAAGCTCGCTCGAGGGCTGCGTGAGCTGCGCGACGACGCCGACACGCCGCAGTACCTCGGTCTCGTCGCCTCCGGGGCGACGAACCCGACCGCCCGGGTCGAGTACGCGCTGCGGGCCGACGAGCTTCTGAGCGAGCCCCAGGTCCGCCAGATCATGGAGTACTACCTCGCCGTCCGGATGCGTCGCTTCGGCCGCGCGTTCCAGCCATCCGAGCCCGCGGCCAGCCGTTCGCCGGAGCGCCCGATCGCGCGCTCTGCCCCGGTTGGCCAGGGGCCCGTCGTGGCCGGGGTCGGACAGGCGAGCGCGGGCCCCTCCAATTCGTCGCGCATGGGGCTGGTCAGGCCGATGGGCCGCAACCTCGGCCGACCAGGGCGACCCTAGGCAGGTCGCCGGCCTCGGACGAGGCCACGCCAACCACATCCTTCTCCAGGGCACGACTCGGACGCCCTCCACGTCCGGGTCTCGGGGACAGCGAACGCCGGCATCTGGGGTGCCGGCGTTCGCGATTCACGTGACGCAGTCGACGGCTGTCGCGCCTGGGCACGCCATCGCCGCGTTGCCGGCTGCGCTCCTCGCTTACGCACCTGCGGGTGCGCTCGCTCCGGTGCTCGCCGGCGCTTGCGCCGACGCGCCCCGGCACGACGAACGCGGTCGCGTGCCTGCGTGTCAGGGTTGCTGGCGGTAGATCGAGACCCAGCGGCCGGGGGCGGCTTCGAACCGATCGAGCAGGGTGGGGGCGGCGCCGGCCGGCGCCGCGGCGCCCAGGCGGAGGCCCGACGCCGGGTCGACGATCCAGGCGTCCTCGGCCGGTCCACCGCAATCGGCGCCGATCGCGTCGCGGAAGAGCTGGTCGCACAGGATGACCCGGGGCGTCTCCGGATCCGCGTAGGACGCCCCGTTCGGGCCCGCCGGAGTGAGCTCGACACCATCTGCCTGGAGCGGCATCCGGAGCGCCTCATCGCTCTTGAACACCGGCAGGCTCGAGAGGACCAGCGGGCCGGTACCGCCGGAGACGAGGACGCGCTGAGCGGCCGCCCGGGCCGCCTCCCAGCCGCCATCGCTGGCCCTCGACGGTGGCTGGCTCGCGAGGTTCCAGCCGACGAGGGCGACGATCACCCCGGCCGCGCCCACCGCAGTGACCAGGTTGGCTCCGCGGGTGGGCCGCGCGAGGAGTCTCGCCAGCC
>DATAIW010000135.1:0-3872 GCA_036262455.1 Candidatus Limnocylindrales bacterium
TCACGAGGGCGGACCGGCCTGACGCCGTCGCCGGAGCCGACCCGAGTCAGCCGCTGACGAGGATTCGGTCGCCGGGCGCAGCGGGCGCGCCGGGACCCACGAGCGAAACACCGAATCGAGCGTCGGGCGCCACGCCGGCGACCTGCGGGACCTTGCCGACCCAGTAGGCGAGATCACCACCGAAGAACATCTTGCCGATCCGCGTCCGCGTGCCGCCGACCTCCACCCAGCAGCTGTACTCCTGGCCGGCCGCCGGGGGTGCCAGCTGGTCGGCGACGATGACGAGCTCGGTCGAGGTCGGCGAATAAATGAGGCTTGCGCTCGTGGCCGCCCCGGTCGTGCTCGCAAGCTGGATCCGGCGGACGTCGGACTGGGCATCGACCCGCAGCGTCCAGCGGGCGACGTCGCCGAGCGCATCGATCTCGGCGGACAGGACTCCCGTCTGCGAGTCGTGATTCGCGTTGACGAGCAGGGCGGTCCCGGTCACGGCGACGATCAGCGCGGCTGCCATGCTGGCGAGCCAGCCCAGGCGGTTGCGGCGGTCAGGCTCGCGGGTCCGGGAACCAGCCGCGCTCACCGGGTTGGCGACGGGCACGGGCGCGAGCATCGGTGGCGGGGACAGAGCCGGGGCCGGGGCCGTGGCCATGGTGGCATCGGGCGCCGATCCGCGCGGCCGGCCGAGCGCCGCCACGTAGGCCAGCGTTCGTTCCCTCAGCTCCGGCGACGGGACCGCGCGGACCGTTGGCCCGATCACCTCGACCGATCGACGGAGCCGTTCGAGCTCCTCGGCGCAATCGAAGCAGCCCGCGAGATGCCCGGCGACGATCGACGCCGCCGGCGTGTCGCCCGCCATGAGTCGCTCGAGCCCGCGCGGCTCGATCGCCGCATCCTCGAGAAGCTCGCGCACCTCGCTGTGATCCATCGCTCCCATCATCGTTCCATTCCGTCGTGGATCGGCACCGCGATCGGCGTCGGCGCCACTCCCGGACCGAGTTCCTCGGCCAACGCTTCCCTCAGTCGAAGGAGGGCCCGCCGCGTCCTCGTCTTGACGGTCCCGAGCGGCCAGCCGAGCCGTTCGGCGATCTCCGTCTGAGTCAGTTCCTCGCGATACGCCAGGACGATCGCGGTTCGTTCGGTATCGGGCAGCTCGGCCAGCGCGTCCCGGAGCACGTGCTGCAGCTCACTCGCCGCAAGCTCGCCTTCCGGGCCGCGTCCGACCGTGGCGCCTCCGATCACGTTGCCGGCGGCGACGAGCCGGTCGAGTGCGGCCCCGGCCTGCTCGTCCTCGCCGGCCGCCGACGAGAGCGGGATCAGGTTGGGACGGCGACCCGCCGCGCGCAGCCGGTCGACCGTTCGGTTGCGGGCAATGGTATGGAGCCACGCGGCAAGCGATCCGAGAGCCGGGTTGAAGAGCTCGGCCCGGTTCCAGAGGGCGAGAAACGTCTCCTGGACCACCTCCTCGGCAAGCTGCCGATCCGACGTCAACCGGCTGGCGGCTGCGAAGACCGCGTCGACATACCGGTCGTACAGTTCGCCCAGGGCCAACTGCGACCCCGCCGCGACTTCGCGAACGAGGGCCGCATCGTCAATCGGCGGACGATCCCCAACCATCGCTACGTTCCCGACGCGTCGTCGGTTTCGGCCGGGATGTGGAGGGGCCGGCGCTCGAACCCACTCGAGAACACGACATCGGTCTCGGTCGAGAAGACATCCTGCGTCGACTGCACGCGGCGGAGGACGCGCTCGAGGTCGCGGGTGTCGCGGGCACGGACCTTGATGAGGTAATCGGCCTCGCCGGTGATGTGGTGGCACTCCTCGATCTCGGGGATCGCCGCAAACGAATCGGTCAGGTCGTGGGCGACGGTGCCGGGTGCCTGGGTGACCCAGCTGAACGCCAGGATGTCGTAGCCGAGGGTGCGCGGATCGACGATCGCGGCGTAGCCCGTGATGACGCCGCGCGCCTCGAGCTTCTTGACCCGTTCGTGGGCCGATGGGCCGCTCATGCCGACGTCGCCGCCGAGATCCGCGTAGGGCCGCCGGCCGTCCCGCTGGAGGACGTCGAGAATGTGCGCGTCATTCGTACTGATGCGTTCAGACAAGGCCATCTGGTACCAATTCGTCAGGTGGATCGATTGTGTTGTCGCGATTCGTTAGGTATGATGACAGAGAAGACCACTTTGATCGTCGGTCCGCCGCACTCCAGCGGCGGGAGCTGGTTCAACCGGGCTCCGCGGCGATCACCCAGCGGAGGTACCCCGATGTTCGCAATTGGACTCGGGTTCCTGGTGCTGTTCTCGACCCTAAGCATCCTGCTCGGCACCGAGGATTCGCACCACAGCACGGACCCTCGGGACACGCTCGCGATCTGGGCACGCGTCGGCGCACGCTGATCCCGGCTCGATAGCCTACCCCACGAGGTCCCGAACGCCGTTTCGGGACCTCGTCCGGTTTCTGCCTCAGGGCGCGCGTCGGGCGAGATCCGCCTTCCATGCCGTTTCGAATAGCCGAATGGCGGCCCGCGCCGGGGTGGGTCGCCGGCCGTTCGCATTCGGCTATTCGCACTGGCGTGGGGGGTTCGCGGGCGAGCGCCACACGCACGGAGCCGGCGCGAGCGGGCGCGAGCGGTTCAGGCCTGGGCCTGAGCCTGAGCTCGCGCCTGCTTGATCAGCTGGACAATCGCCATGGCGTGGCCGAGGCCGTGGTCGGTCTTGAGCCAGTTGACGATCACGGTCGCCTCATCGCTGCCCCCTGTTCGGTGACGCACGCTGGCGATCGCGATCCTCACCATTCTCCTGCGGGCCGGCGGACGACCGCTGGCAGACGCCCCGCCGGAAGGTGGGCCTCGAGACAGGTGACGCCCTTCGGTCCGACGGTCGCGTCATGTCGCGTGCCGGCTGGCAGCTCCAACCGATCGCCGACGTCGAGCGCGACGGAGCCGCCGTCATCCGGCAGCCCGAATGCGATCGACCCGCTGGCCACGACGATCACCTTGTCGTATCCGTGATCATGGGCGCCGTACCGATCGCCCGGTCCGTTCGACCACGACGACGGGTCGAGCCCTTCGGCCCGGATCCGGGCCGCAACGTCCATCACCCGGCGACCGAAACGCCGATGATCGTCCCGACGACGTACGTCACGATCGCGGCGGCCGCGCCGATCCCGACCTGGCGCGCCCCGGAGAAGAGGACGCTCCGGCCCGTCAGCAGGCTGACCCCGGCCCCGACGCCGAACAAGGCGACGAGGCTCAGGCCGATCGCGGCAACGAACGCGCCGACCCCGCCACCGACAAGGTACGGGACGACCGGGACGAATGCCCCGAGGGCGAACGCAATGAAGGATCCGAACGCGGCGCCGAACGGCGAGCCGAGCTCGTCGGGATCGAGGCCGAGCTCCTCGCGGATCAGCTGATCGAGGGCCCGCTCGGGATCGTCGAAGAGACGATGGGCGATCGCCTTCGCCTCGTCGGCGGGGAAGCCCTTCGCCCGGTAGAGGGCGGCCATCTCCGCCTCCTCCTCTTCGGGCATCGCCTCCATCTCGGCCCGCTCGAGGGCGATCTGGCGCTCGAAGAGCTCGCGCTGGCTCTGCATCGAGATGTACTCGCCGGCGGCCATGCTGAAGGCTCCGGCGAGCAGGCCGGCGACCCCCGCGAGCAGGATGAAATGGCCGGCGGTCGCTGTCGGTCCGGACGCCCCGGCAACGCCCATGACGAGGGCGAGGTTCGAGACGAGGCCGTCGCTGACGCCGAAGATCACGGCCCGCAGCGTCCCGGACCGGCCCGACCGGTGCCACTTCTCGCGGGCGGCGATGTCCCGGTCGGGGTGGTAGTCGGGGTCCTTGAGCTTGCGCCAGATCTCGGCGTGCTCGCGCTCGTC
>DATAIW010000136.1:0-13454 GCA_036262455.1 Candidatus Limnocylindrales bacterium
CGGGTGGATCGCCTGAGGTTCGCACGCACCGGCTGAGTCGAACGAGCCCGGTCGGGTCAGCCGACCGGGCTCGGACGGTGCTTGGGCTGCTCAGTGGGTGGCGAGCCCCGAGACGAGGATTTCGTCGCTCGTCCCCGGGACGGCGCGCCCGGTCTGATCGCGATGCTGGAGGTGGACGAGGAAGCTCTTCCCGTCGCCGAGGAACTCGATCCCGGTGAACTCGGCGGCTCCGTCCTTGAGGTTCATGACCCGGACGCAGCCGTCCGACAGGATGTCGCTGTCGGTGCCGTCAGGCAGGCAGGCCCAGATCGAGTCGTTCGACCGGTTCGGGTCGGCTGCCGACGTCGTCGCGTCCATGAGGATGTACAGGATCCCGGTCCCGGGCTGGAAGTCGAGGTTGTCCGGCATCCGGAGGTCGGCATTGCCGATCACGAAGGGCTCGACGACCGGGTGGCGGCCGGTGGCCACGCTCGCGTCGACGACGTCCTCGAGGCACATGGTCTCGCCCCAGTTCTCGGCTTCATCGTTGCCGGTGTTGTTCCAGCAGGCCCGGATCCGGCCGTCGGCCCAGGCGAGCGGATCGAGGTCCATGTCCTCGGGCCGGTAGTAGCCGGTGTAGCCGCCGGCAGCCAGCGCGGCAGCGGCGAGATTCCACGTCGCGCCGGGGCTCGTGCCGAGCGGCACCCATCTGCCGGCGCCGGTGTTCGAGCCCTGGCCGAAGTCGGTCCCGCCGTTCCGGATGCCGAGGCGCATGACGGACACGCTCCCCGCCGCGAGCGGACTGTCCGCGAGGTTCGAGATCGGCGAGCTGCCAGCGTACCGATGGCTCGGGACGAACTTGTAGACCCCGCCGCCCGGCTTGCCGTTGGACGGGCGCAGCTCATCCGCGTAGTAGGTGGTGCCGTCGGGCAGGCTGACCAGGCCTTCGTAGCTGACCTGGCCGAGCGCGGTCCGGGCGACGACATGCACCGGGTCGCTCGTCGTGCCCGTCGCCCGGTCGATCTGGACGCCGCTCGTCGTGAGCGGGTCGAGAAGCTCGTACAGTCGCCCGAGGTTCCCATTCTCCTCACCGAACACGATGGTGCCCCACGCGGTGCGATGCACCGGGTCGCAGGAGACGAGGCCGAAGGCGATGTCCGAGACGACACCGTCGGCGAGGTGGACGCGCTGGAGCGTGGCCGGGGCGCCTGCCACATTCCCCGTGATCTCGTTGCAGATGATCGCGTCGGTCGGCGCGCTGTCGTCCGGCCACAGGCCGATCATGTCGGGGTTCTCGCCGATCACCGACGACACGACGCGGGCCGTGAGGCCCTTCGCGAGCTCGACGGCCTGATCGCCGGGGCCGGTGAACGTGCCGGTCGCGGCGTGGTCGAGCGGGTGACCGAAGCCGTAGATCGCCTGGCTCTGGGCGGCCAACAGGTCGGCGTAGCTCTGGCCTGGATCGGACTTCGAGAGACCGACTGCGGCCCCGGCAACGAGGACGGCGGCCGTGACACCCAGGATCACGCCACGCGGGCGGATGGCGACGGGCAACGGGCGGCGGATCATCGATCTGCTCCTCCGAGCTGGACGATTGGACATCCCCAGCGTCGGGCGAGCGCGTCAACGCCCGGTATGCGTCAGGTCAACGATCGACCGACGCCGTCGATCGAGATTCGGTCAGCGGCCCGCTCGGAGCGCCCGCGTTCACGAGCCGGTAACACGGGCCGACGAGACTGCGCCCATGACCGGATCGAGATCTCGAACGGCCCGCCTGGCGCTCGGCCTGGCGGTCTTCGTGATCGGCTTCGGTGGTGCGGCCGTCCTCGACAACGCCGCGCTCGCCCTCGCGGGAAGCCTCGGCCTCATTGCCGCCCGGCTCACCGTCGAGCGCTATCCCCGCAGTCGCGACTGACGGGCGCCGACGAGACCGAAGGTCAGGCGCGAGCCGGCGCCGCCAGCTTCGGGCGGTCGCCGGCGACGCTGAGCCAGGCGGCCCGGATCGACGGGCGCGGCCGCGACGGCCGGCGGGTCGTCGTGCTGAGACGACAGGCCGCGAAACGCCAGCCGCGTCCATCGGTGCGCGTGATCGGGCGGGAGGAGCGGTCGGGCTGGAGTCGTGCGTTCATGCCGCATGTCTGGATGGCCGCATGCGACGGGCCGATGCCTGGCCGGCCGCGGTCGTTGCAGCGTCGTTGCAGAGCCGCCGCCGGACGCGCCGCCGGACGCATCCTCAGAGGCTGGCCAGCGCCCGCCCGAGCGCGCGTCGAAAGGCGATCCCGCCAACCCCGCGCCAGGAGCGACCGACGGTCCGGTGGAGGCGGGCGACCTCCTTCTCGCGACTCACGAGATAGCGGGCGATCGCCGCGCTCTCGCCGTCGCTGATCGAGCCCGCACGCTCGACGAGGAAGCTCCGGGCGAGGTGGGCGGCCACGTCGGCGTCCTTCATCAGGCCGAGGTGATCCTGAAGGGCGGTGACTCGGGCGATGAGGCCGTCGGCGTCCGGGCCGAGCGCCTCCCGGACGAATTCCAGCGAGTAGCGCAACCACTTGCCGTGGATCCGCAGCTCGTGGAGGGTGTCGACGTCGGCCCAGCGGAGGACCGGCTCGTAGGAGCGGACATGCTCGTAAGCGGAATGGATCCGCGACGCGGCCGTGTCGCGGACGCGATGGGGCTCGGTCGGGACGACCGGTCGCGCGGCGACGCCCTCGTGGCGGACGAACTCGGCATAGTCGTCGAGCCAGCGCCGATAGCCGTCCGAATCGAGCTCCCGCATCAGCAGCTGCCGGGCGTCGTCACGATGGAGCCGCCAGGCGGCCAGGAGCGGCTCGAGGGCGCGCTGCTCGGCGACCGCCAGATCGGCCCGATACGCATCGGCCGCCTCGATCAGGACGTCGAGGTCGCGGACGGCCCCGAGGCGGGCGGCGACCTCCCGGAGCCGGCCGCGGTGCTTCTTCGTCCGCTCCGGCCGGAACGCTTCGCCGAACACCCGCCACGCGGCTCGCTGGCGACGGGTGGCGACGCGCATCCCGTGGAGATCCTCGGGATCGACACCGTCGCGGGTGCCGGCCTCCTTGGCGATCATCTTCGCCAGGTGAAAGCGGAGGACCTTCCGGCCCGCCTCGGCGACGTGATCGTCGGCGAGGACGCCCGGGGTCTTGCCGACGACGAGGTGCGGTCGAACGTCCTCGTCCTTCGCCCCGCCCTCATCGGTCGTAGCCGCCGCGGCCTTCGCCTTTGATCGCACCTTGACCGGTTCGGACGCCTTGATCCGATCGTCGTTCGACGACCTGCGCCCGTCCGGCGTCCGCTCGGCACCGGGTTCGGCACTGGGTTCGGCAGTGGCTGCGGCGGCTGCCTCCGACCGTGCTGCGTCGGCCGGCGTGGCAGGGCCGGTCTCGACGTCGCGGGCGTCCGTCGCACCGAAAGCATCCGGATCCGCCGCCTCGACTTCGTCGACCTCGTCCGCAACGGTCGTCGTCGCATCGAGCTCGGCGAGCACGGCCTCGACGATCTCCTCGATTGGCGGCACGGGCGCATCTGCGTCCCGGTCCCGGGGCCGGTCATCCTCGATGTCGGGCAGCACGGCCCCGCCGCGGCGACCACGCTTCGGCTCCGCGGCGGCGACCGCCCGAAGCGCTGACTGGAGCTTGGACGTGTCGGCCGGGGCCAGGCCCGGATCGTCGGCAAGCTCGCGGTCGATGGCGGCGAGGCCGGCCTCGTCGCCGCTCATCAGCTCGACTTCGAGCTCGACGAACCGACCGACCACCCGACTCCGGCTGACCGCATCGACCTCGTCGAGGCTGAGCTCGACCGACGTGCCGTCGAGCTCGAGGATCCGCTTGCGACGGAGCTGGCGGATCGTGACGACCTCGACGAGCGGCGCATCGCCGCACTGCTCGAGGATCAGCGAGCGAGCGTCGGACGGCGGCCAGTCGCGCGGGTGGGCGGTCCGATCGGCCGGGCCCTCGAGCTCCTCACGGCGATGGACATTGCCGGTCCCGACGCGCCGGACGGACGACTTCACGGCGACCGTCGTCGTCTTGGCCGTCTGGCGCAGGCGGGCGGCGAACCCGGCCCGGGCCATCGCCCCGCCGGCGGTGTCGATGTAGCGATCCTCGACCTGGGTCGACCGGACCGGTGAGCTCGGTCGGAACCCGGCGATCACGTCCGCGGCGAGGTAGCGATCGCCCGCCGCCGCGTCGACCACGCGGTACTTCAGCTCGATCTCGATCGGCTTGCCGTTGCGTAGGGTCGGGCTCATCGTCGCCTCTGGTCTGGGTCGGTCATGCGCGCGGATCCAGCGAACCGACACCGGCCCGCGGTCGGTGCGGGGTCGCCGCGCTCACGGTCGAGGCGATCGCCCGGGCCTTGAGCTCCTCGTGCGTATCGCAGATGCCGGGATGACCCTGGATCTCCTCGGTCCGCCGCCACTCGCCATTCGGCCCGAGCTGCCACGACCGGCGGTCGTCCTGGAGCATGATGTCGATGATCTCCGCGATCCGGTTGCGCGCCTCGGCGTCCTCGACCGGGACCATCGCCTCGACCCGTCGATCGAGGTTGCGATCCATCAGGTCGGCCGAGCCGATGTACCACTCGCCCTCGCCGCCGTTGGCGAAGCCCCAGATCCGCGAGTGCTCGAGGAACTCGCCGACGATCGAACGCACCGCAATGCCGGTCGAGATGTTCTTGACCCCCGGCAGGAGCGAACAGGCGGCCCGGGCGATGACATCGACCCGGACGCCCTTCTGCGACGCGACGTAGAGGGCATCGATCGAGGGCTGATCGACCAGGGCGTTGAGCTTGACGACGATCCGCGCCTCGTGGCCGACGGCAGCACTGGCGATCTCACGGTCGACCAGCTCGAGGAACCGTGACCGAAGGCTGTGCGGGGCGACCAGCAGCCGGCGGAACGACCGCTGGCGCGACAGGCCGGTCAGCACGTTGAACAGATCGGTCACGTCGGCCCCGAGCTCCGGCCGGCAGCTCAGCAGGCCGAGGTCGGTGTAGAGCCGGGCCGTCCGCTGGTTGTAGTTGCCCGTTCCGATGTGGACGTAGCGGCGCAGCCCGGAACCCTCGCGCCGGACGACGAGGCAGACCTTCGAATGGGTCTTGAGCCCGACGAGGCCGTAGACCACGTGGGCGCCGGCCTGCTCCAGCTTGCGGGCCCAGACGATGTTCGCCTCCTCGTCGAAGCGGGCCTTGATCTCGACGAGGACGACGACCTGCTTGCCCTGCTCTGCCGCCCGGATCAGGTCGCGCACGATCGGCGAGTCGCCCGATGTCCGGTAGAGCGTCAGCTTGATCGTCAGGACCTCGGGATCGTCGACGGCCTGGCCGAGGAACCGCTCGACCGAGGCGACGAAGCTGTCGTAGGGGTGGTGCACGAGGACGTCGCCGGCCCGGATCGCGGCGAGCACGTCGGCGGGCTCGTCGTCGTCGGGCGGGACCAGCCGCGGCGGGGTGACCGGCGTCCATGGCGGGCTCTTGAGGTCCGGCCGATCGAGCTCGAGGATGTCGCGCAGACCGGTCAGGTCGAGCATGCCCCGGACTTCGTAGGCGTCGTCGGCGCCGAGGCCGAGACCGCGCAGGAGGATCTCCCTGGTGCCGGCCGGCATCGAGCGCTCGACCTCGAGGCGGACGGCCTCGCCGAAGCGACGCCGGCGGAGCTCCTCCTCGATCGCCATGAGCAGATCGTCCGCCTCGTCCTCCTCGATCGAGAGATCGGCGTTGCGGGTCACCCTGAAGAGGTGGTGCTCGACGATGTCCATGCCGCTGAACAGGAGATCGAGGTTGTCCTCGATGATCTGGTCGAGCAGGACGAAGCGGTGCGGCTCGACCTCGTACAGCCGGGGCAGGATCTGGGGCACCTTGACCCGGGCGAAGTGGCTCTCCCCGGTCTCCGGATCGCGCAGCCCCACCGCGATCGAGAGGCTGAGCGTCGAGATGTACGGGAACGGGTGGCCGGGATCGACCGCGAGCGGGGTGAGGACCGGGTAGATCTCGTCGATGAACCGCTTGCGGAGCATCGCGTGATGCTCCGGGATGGCGTTGTACCTCACGATCTCGATGCCGGTCGCGGCGAGGGCCCGCCGGATGTCCACCCAGATCGTGCTGTGCTCCGTGACGAGCTCCCGGATCCGCGCGCCGGAGGCGGCGATCTGCTCCGCGGCGGTCCGACCATCCGGTGATTTCGAGCCCGAGCCGGTCGCGACCTGCTGGCGAAGACCGGCGATCCGGACCTGGAAGAACTCGTCGAGGTTGCCCGCGAAGATCGTCAGGAACCGGACGCGCTCGATCAGCGGGTTGCGCTCATCGCGGGCCTCGAACAAGACGCGGGCGTTGAACTCCAGCCAGGACAGCTCGCGGTTGATGTACGGGCGTGCTGCCGAGCGGTCGGGACGGGGCGCCCTGGAGCTGCGCGAGTGGCCACCGGCGGCACGCGCCGACGCGCGCGCGGTGCGGCCCTTGACTGGCCCGTTGACATGCCCGCTGGCTCCGGCGGAGGCGCTCATCGCGGTGGTGTTCGGCTGCCTCACAGTGGCCGGGCGCGATCCAGCGCTCGGGCCGGGCAGGATATCACGGGACCTCGGGCGAATGGGTCTCGAGGCCTCGCCGAAGCTCGGCCGGATGAGCTCCGCCTTCGACGGCGGTGAGCGAACGCCTCAGCAGCGCTGAGGTTGCCGGCTACCGTTCCCCGACGTAGCGACGTTCGCCGGTCCCTCGATCGACGAAGACTCGCATCGTGACGCCTGTCGTCGGGTCGATGAAGGTCTCCTCGGTTCGCCGGAACCGGGGATCCAGACGACCGGACGGCTCGCCGCCGCCCGGCCCGGCCGATTCGAACGATCGCTCGGATTCCTCGGAGCGGTAGCGGTTGCGCTCGATCGCCAGGGCGATCAGGGCGCCCGCGCCGATCACGACGAGCCACAGGCCGGTCCCGGTCGCCCCATCGCCGACGGAGATCAGGGCCAGGCCGCCGACGAGGAACAACGTCGCGACGGCGGCGACGGCCAGTCGCGTCGTGGCGCCGAGCATCGCGCTGCGGTTACTCGGTCGCCTGGGGCGCCGAGGCGTCGGCCTCGATCACGACAGCCGTCCCGTAGGCCACGATCTCGGTCATCGTCGTGGCCATCTCGGAGCTGTCGAAGCGCATCGAGACGACGGCGTTGCCGCCCATCAGGGTCGCGTTCTTGACGAGCCGGTCGAGCGCCTGGCGACGGGTGTCCTCGAGCAACGACGTGTATTCCTTGATCTCGCCGCCGCCAAGCGAGCGGAGGCCGGCGATGAGGTTGCCGGAGAAGCCACGGCTGCGGACGACGAGGCCGAAGACCTGGCCCTTGGTCTCGACGATCCGGTGACCGGCGATGAATGGGGTGGTGGCGACGATCATGGGACTCCCTCGGTCGTGCTGGTGGCCGCCTCGGGCCGGGCCCCGTGCCCGTCCTCGTGCTGGTGGCCGGCCTGGCCGCGACGCGCCGTGCACTCCGGGCACGGACAGCGATCGCGGAGAAGGTTGAACGTGTAGAACCCGGTCGAATGGCCGTCGCCCCAATGGGGCGACACCGCGTAGTTGCCGACGAGATGAATGTCGATCATCCGGGTCTGCTCGGCGGTCAGGGTCGGGGCGCTGTCGAGCCAGCCCGGCATCCCGGCCTCGCCGCGGCAGTAGGCGCACGGGCAGAGCCAGCGCAGGGCGACGAAGTCGTAGAGGGTCGCGTGGCCGTCGGCCCAACCGATGGCCAGCGTCGCCGCGACGCGATCGGCGTGGATCGTGAGGGGCGCGGTTGGCGAGCCGCTGGGACCGGTCGCCACGGTCGCGACGGCGGTGGCGGGCCCGGCCGAGCCCCCGGCGCCGCTCGAGTCGATGGAATCCCGCTCCTGCGTCACGGGGTCATCATCGCACCTCCCGGGACCATCGTCCCGGCGCGACCCGGCCCGGCCCGGGCTATCCTCGGCCGGTGAGCCTCCTCATCGACGATCTCCGCAAGTCGTTCGGGCGCGTCGTGGCCCTCGACGGGCTGTCGTTCGAGGTCCCGTCCGGCCAGGTCTTCGGCTTCCTCGGGGCGAACGGGGCCGGCAAGACGACCACGATGCGGATTGCCCTCGGCGTTCTCGCGGCGAACAGCGGTCGAGTCGTCTGGGACGGCACGGACACCCGCGAGCTGCCGCGCGCGACGTGGGGCTACCTGCCGGAGGAGCGCGGGCTCTACCCGCGGATGGTCGTCCTCGATCAGCTCGTGTTCTTCGCCTCGCTCCACGGCGTCCCCCGCGACATCGCCCGGCGCGATGCCCTCGCCTGGCTCCACCGCCTGCGGGTCACCGACCTCGCCGAGCGCAAGGCGGAGGAGCTCAGCAAGGGCAACCAGCAGAAGATCCAGCTGATCTCGGCGATCCTCCACAATCCGCCGGTCCTCCTGATGGACGAGCCCTTCACGGGTCTCGACCCGGTCAACGTGGCGCTCCTCCGCGAGGCGTTCCTCGAGCTCCGTGACGACGGCCGGACGCTGATCTTCTCGACCCACCAGATGGAGACCGTCGAGGCGATGTGCGAGTCCATCGCGATCGTCGACCACGGCAGGGTTGTCGTGGGTGGGCCGCTTCGCCAGATCAAGCGGGCGAGCGGCCGGCGATTGGTCCGGCTCTCGATCGACGGCGATCACCGGATGGCCTGGCTGGCCGCGGTGCCCGGCGCGCGGATCCTGCGACCCGGCATCGACCGGACGGAGATCGAGCTCGACGAGGGGACCGAGCCCGATGCCGTCCTCACGGCGGCGATCGCGGCCGGTGCCAGGGTCAGTCACTTCGAGGTCGGCGAGCCGTCGCTCGAGCAGATCTTCATCGACCATGTCGGGCGGCCGGCCGACGAGGAGTCGCACCTGGCGTCCGATCCGTCCGGCGCTGCCGTCGCGCCCGCCGCGACCGCGGAGGATGCGGCGTGAGCGGGCTGCCGTCCGCGCCGGGCCGCCACGAACCGGCCTTCCCGAACACGACCCACGTCGCCCGGCGCGAATACCTCGAGCTCGTCCGATCACGGCTCTTCCACGTCTCGACGGTGACCCTCGCCGTGCTCGCGATCCTGGTCGCCCTGCTCCCCATCGTGGCCCGGCTTGCCGAGCGTGGCACGGTCACCCAGGTCGCCATCGTCTCGAGCGATGCGGACCTGTCCGAGCGGACGATCGGGACGCTCGACCTGCTTCTCAACCAGAACGGCACGAGCAGGTCGGGTGGCTACAAGCTCACCGCCCTGACGAACGAGACCGACGCGATCGCGGGCATCGACGCGCGCCGCTACGACGCCTATCTCGTCGCGGCCCGCTCGCCCGATGGGCACCTGTCCTTCCAGTTCCATCTCGGGGAGACGGCCGGCGACGCCGTCGTCCAGCAACTCTCGATCGGGGTGTTCGGTGTGGCGGTCCTCGACTTCTCGGATCGCAACTCAGCGAGTGGATTCCGCCTGCCGCAGCTCGACGTCCTGCGCCAGTCGGGTGAGGGCGGCGGCGCGGCCCCGTACAGTGCGTCGAACTCGGCCAGCCGGCTGGTCGTCGGCCTCGTGTTCGGGATCCTCATCTTCATCACGATCGTGATCTACGGCATGTGGGTCGCAGCCGGGGTGGTCGCCGAGAAGTCGAGTCGCGTCATGGAGCTCCTCGTCAGCGCCGCCTCGCCGCGTCAGCTGGTCATCGGCAAGGCCCTCGGGATCGGGCTGGCCGGGGGGACGCAGTACCTGCTCGTCCTCGCGCCGGCGATTGCCACGTTGCTTCTCGAGGATCGGATCGCGTCGGCCGTGCTCGGCGCCGGCGCCGGGATCGCCCTCTCCCTCGAGGCTCTGTCACCGACGCTCCTGATCGCGTTCTTCGTCTTCTACACGCTCGGATTTGCCCTCTACGCGCTGGTCTATGCGGCCGCCGGGTCGCTCGTCAGCCGGCCCGAGGATCTCCAGATCATCGCCCTGCCACTGAGCCTGATCGCGATCGTCGGCTACCTCCAGGCGATCCTCGCCCTGACCGGCGGCATCACCGGCTTCATCCGGTTCGCCTCGTATGTGCCGTTCTGGAGCCCGTTCGTGATGCTGACGCGGCTGTCCGTCGGCCGGGTCGAGCCGATCGAGCTGCTCATCTCGATCGCGCTGCTGCTCGCGACCATCGTCGTCACCGGCATCGTCGCGATCCGGATCTACTCGGCGGGCGTCCTGCTCTACGGCCAGCGCCCGGGGCTGCGCGCCTATGTCGCGGCGGCGCGCCACGGCTGAGGTGAGCGTCGAGCCTGGCCGGCGCAACGCCGCCTGAACGTGACCCCCGCTCCGCTTTCGAATAGCCGAATACTGCGAAGTTCGAATCATTCGGCTATCCGCATCGGATGGGCGGGTCTGTTCAGACGCCGATCGGCGCTCTACTCGTCGAAGAGCAGCGGCAGGCGGCTGATCAGGGCGAGGACCGGGGCAGCGGCGGTCGGGGCACGGTCCTCGAGGGCCAGCGTCGCCTGCGCCGCACGGGCGCCCGCCGCGACGGCCGGCGCGACCGGCACGAACTGCCAGAGTCGCGAGGTCACGCCCGGCAGGTAGGGGCTGGTCCGCTGGCGGGCCATGATCCCGCCGATGCCCTGGGCCGCGGCGGCGGCATGGAGTGCCCGGCCCTCTGCCGCGATCGCGGGCACCGCCACGACCTCGTCACCCGGGTGGAGCACCTTCTTCAGCAGCTCGCGGCGACGGTGGAGCGGCGTCGTGAGGAGCGACCGACCATCGAGATGGAGCAGGTCGAAGGCAAGGAACGCCACCGCCCGACCCGTCTCGCCTGCGATCCGGCGCTCCAACGCCTCGTTGTCGGCGCGGCCGGCGTCGTCGACCGCCACGAGCTCGCCGTCGAGGATCGCCGAGCGGGCATCGAGGCGAACGGCCATCCCGCCGAGCTCGGGGAGCATCGTCCCGACGTCCCGTCCGTCGCCATCGACGATCCGGACGAGCCCGCCGCCTGCCACCTCGGAAGGGCCGACGAACGCCAGCGCCCGCAGGCCGCCCCACGCCGGCTCGAACAGGTGGGCCGCCGAATCGAACGGCTCGCTCGCCGGTCGGGGGAGCATCGGGCGCAGGCCGTCCGGCAGGTTCGGAAGCGTCGCGATCTCGGGCTCGAGCCGCAGCGACAGCTGATCGCGCATCGTCGGCCGATGGTAGCGCTAGACTCGACGGCGTCGTCGACGATGCGTCGCGATCGCGCGAATCCCGCGGCACCCGACCCGTGCCGCCCCGCGCCGCGACGCTCGCCCATCACGACCCCAGGACGTGCCCGGAGGCTGCCCCTCGTGACCCGCTCGTTCCGCCCCGACGACCTGTACCGGTTCCGGATCGCGACGGATCCGCGCCTGTCCCCGGACGGCTCCCTCGCCGTCTTCACCGTCCAGACCGTCGCGCCGGCCAAGGATGGCTATCGCCACGCGCTCTGGGCGGTTGCCACGGACGGTGACGGCTCGCCCCGCCAGCTGACGATCGGGGTTCGCCACGATCGCCACGGCCGGTTCGCCCCCGACGGGCGGTCGCTCGCCTTCCTGTCGGATCGGCGGCTGCATGTCGAGGAGGAGCCGGCCGCCGGCGACGCGAAGCAGCGCGAGGACGGCCAGCAGGTCCACCTCCTGCCGCTCGACGGTGGCGAGGCGCGTCGCCTGACCGATCTCCCCCGCGGAGTCGATGCGTTCTGGTGGTCGCCCGACGGCCGGCAGTTGCTCGTCACGAGCTCGTCCCGCGGCGCAACCCGCGACGAGGACCGTCGCCGACGGGGCAAGGCCGGACAGCCGAAGCCCGGCGAGGCGCCGGAATCCGACTACCACTTCCTCGACCGGCTCGGCTACCAGGCGAACGGCGCCGGCCTCACCCACCACGTGATCGACCAGCTCTGGATCGTCGAGGTGGCGACGGGCGACGCGCGGCGCCTGAACGACGAGCCGGCGGGGGTCGGGGACGCGGCGTGGTCGCCCGACGGCCGGCGGATCGTCTACACCACGAACCTCCGCCGCGACTACGACCTCGAGCCCCGATCGCACCTGGTCGTCGTCGACGCCGACGGCGGCGGGCGCGTCCGGCTGACCGGCGACGCGGCGACCTTCGCGGCCCCGGTGTGGATGCCCGATGGCGCGTCCATCGCGGCCATCGGCGGCTACCTGCCGGAGAACGTCTATGGCTCCGACCTGTGGCTGATCGCGGCCGATGGCTCCGAGGCGACGACCCGGCATGGCGGCCGGAACCTGACCGGCGATCACGACGTGATGCTCGCGACGACGATCGGCAGCGACATCGTTCCCAGCGAGGGTCACCGCGCGATCCCGTCGGCCGACGGACACTGGCTGACGTTCCGGGCGCCGATCGACGGCAGCGTCGAGATCTGGCGCGTTGCGACCCGTGACGGCTCCCTCGAGCGCCTGACGACCGGCCATCACGCGATCGGCGCCTTCGACCAGGTCGACCTCGGCGGGGCCGGCTCCGCCGTCCGCACGGCCTGGCTGTGCTCGTCGCCGACCGCGCTCAACGACCTCTGGCTGCGCGACGGTGCGACGGACGCCCCGCGCCGCAGCACGGACCTCAACCACGCCGCGCTCGCCGAGATCGAGCTGCGCGAGCAAGTCGAGCGCTGGAGCATCGTCGACGGTCGCCGGATCCAGGGCTGGTTCCTGGCCGGCGTCGAGGGGGCGGGGTCGTCGGTCGGCGTGGTCGGCCCCGGCGGCACGCTCGGCCGCGTCGGCCCCGGACCACTCGTCACCGAGATCCACGGCGGGCCGCACACCCTGTACGGTTGGGCGCCCATCCTCGAGTTCCAGATCCTCGCCGCAACCGGGATGAGCGTCTTCTTCTGCAACCCCCGCGGCTCGGAAGGCTACGGCCGCGACTTCAACGAGGCGAACATCCGCGACTGGGGCCCGGGCCCGATGCGCGACGTCCTCGCCGGCGTCGACGCCCTCGTCGCCGAGGGCCTCGCCAACCCGGCCCGGCTCGGCGTCACCGGCGGCTCGTACGGTGGCTACCTGACGAACTGGATCGTCGGCCACGACGACCGCTTCGCGGCGGCGATGACCTGCCGCTCGGTCAGCGACATGGCGCTGCTGATGCTGACCGGCGACATCAGCACCGGGTTCTGGCCGTTTCACGAGTTCCGAACGACGCCCTGGGACGACCCGGCCTACTTCCGCGAGATCTCGCCGATCACCTACGCCGACCGGATCCGGACGCCGCTCCTGATCCAGCACAGCGAGAACGACATCCGGACGACCGTCGGCCAGGCCGAGGCGCTGTTCACCGTCCTTCGCTCGAAGAAGCGGCCGGTCCGGCTGCTGCGCGTCCCCGAGGAGACCCACGAGCTGACGCGTTCCGGCGCGCCGTTCCGTCGGGTCGAGAACCTCGCCGTCGTCCGTGACTGGTTCCGCCACTTCCTCGTCGACGGCAAGCGCCGCCTGCCGCCCCTGCCGAAGATCCACGGCGGCCGCTGAGGCCC
>DATAIW010000137.1:0-2993 GCA_036262455.1 Candidatus Limnocylindrales bacterium
GGCCGAGTACGGGACCCGCTATCGGGTCGCCTGGGAGGACGGGCACGAAAGCACGATCCGCCCCGCGGCGGGCAGCGCCCACGTGATCCCGGCCCCGAAGTCGACGAAGGTCAAGGGGCGGCGCCGCTAGCGAGCTCCACCAGGGAGCTGCGGTCGGATCGGGCTGTCCGCCGGGTGTCTCCATGACCCACGAGTCCGACATCGTCGCTGAGCGGGCGATCGAATGAGCGGCCGATCAGGCCCGCCCCGATCCGACGCAAGGCTGCGACATGGGCTGGGAACAGCCGCAACCCTGAGCCGCGGGTCTTCAGCCGCGGTCCTTCAACTCCACGCCGACGACGACGAGGTCGTCGTCGCCGGTGTTCTCGAGCGTGTGGCGCGGCGTGCCCGGCGAATACATGACCCGTGGCAGGGTGAACGCCGGATCGGCCCGGGTATCGACCATCACCGCGCCATCCGGATCGCGCCGGAGGAAGTGCGAGCCAGAGGTCACGTACAGCACGGTCGGCGCGAGGTGGGTGTGGACCGGCGTCGTATCGCCGGCCCGGACCGTCGTCTCGATGACCCTGACGACGTCGTTCTCGAACAGCACCCGGTGGTGATCGGGCGCGGCGATCACGCCGTCGAGCTCATCCATCGTCATCGCGTCCACCTTGCTGTCGGGCCCCGGCGGTTCGCAGTCTAGGTGGCGCAGACGGATCGCGACTCGGCGTTGCGGACGCGAAACAGCCGCCGAACCCGAGGGTCGGCGGCCGTCACCGGTCGGTCCGGGCTCGCGGACCCGGTCCGGGGCTGGATGCCCGGACTTACATCACGCTGAACGTCTCGACGACGTCGATCGTCGCCCCGCCGAGAAACACCGGGCAGCCTTTCGCCAGCGCGAGCGCACCGTCCATGTCGTCGGCCTTGATGATCGAGTAGCCGGTCGGTGAGCCGGACCCGCCATCGCTGACCGATCCGTCCTTCGTCAGGACCTTGGTCCGCGAGGCCGGATTGCCGCCATCGACGAGCGCGTCGCCGATCTCGCCGAACCACGCCGTCCACGCCGCCATGACCGCGTCCTGCTCTTCCTTCGTCTGGGGCATCGAGCCGCCACGGAACACCAGCAGATAGTTCGCCATCGAAATCCATCCTCCACCCGTTGAGCTCGGTCGACGTGGTCGCCGACTCGGCGCGATCACGCGCCGTCCACATCAACGACGAACATGACCCGCCCGAATCGACACGCCCGGCCGGTCGGAGTGGTAAGACCGCGATCCGTCAGCGCTCGAGCACCGAGAGGATGTTGCCCGCCGGGTCCTTGAACCAGGCGATCGCCGCGCCCTCGTCTCGCATGATTCCGCGTTCGTCCTGGCTCATGCCGGGGTACCGCTCGAACACGACGCCTGCCGCCGCGAGCTCGTCGACGGCTACGGCGACGTCGGCGACCGGGAAGTTCAGGACCGTGAACGACGCGGGCTCGTGGTTCGACTTGGGATAGACGATGACCTGCCCGCCGCCGGCAAGTCGGAGGGTGAGCATCCCCTTCTCCTCGCTCACGTCGAGTCCGAGGGTCGTCGCGTAGAAGGTGTGGGCGGCGGGGATGTCATTCGACGAGAAGCCCGAAAAGGCGTGGCTGTCCGTGAGCATGGTGGTCCTCCCGTGCATGCGATCGCGCATGCGACGTGTCCGCATGGCGCGGCTCCTGTCCATGGTGACCGCTCGGGCGACGAGAACTCATCGGTGCACCGTGGACCGCGAGTCGGTGCGGCGCAGCACCGGCGCGCCAGATGGTGGCGATTCGGCTCTGGATTCGGCGGCCGCAGTCTTGTAGGGTCCGGCGCGACGATCGACCGAAATCGCTCGTCATGGAGGGGCCGCCCACCCGGCGGCGGAGGTTGGGGAGATCCGATGATTCATCGGCGGGCATCGTGGAAGCGTCCGTTTACGGTCGCGGCCGGGCTGGCCCTGGCCGCCAGCCTGGTTGCCGGATCGCCGGTCGCCCAGCCCGGCGCCGTGTCCGCGACGGGTCCGGCGCCCGTCGCCGAATGGACCTTCGATGAGGGGGCAGGGTCGACCGCGGCCGATTCCGTCGGCAATCTCGATGGCGCGATCACCGGTGGCGCCACCTGGACGACCGGCGCCAACGGCAGCGCCCACGCGATCCAGTTCAACGGGACCGACGGGCTGGTCACCGTCGCCAACAACGCGACGCTCGAGCCGGCCGGCAACTTCACCCTGTCCCTCTGGGTCAAGGGCGGCGCGACCACCGAGAACGTCCAGCACACGATCCTCCAGAAGGGTGACTACGGCTGCGACGTCGGTGGGTCGTATCGCTTCGGCGAAGCCTGGAACGGCACCCCGGATGTGTTCAATTCGCCGGCCCTCGTCGACGTCGGCCTGACGGCGGCAGGATTCGCCTACCCCGGCTACTTCTCGTATCAGCGGCCGGCCTGGGATGGCAACTGGCATCACCTCCTGCTCGTGGTCGAGGACTCCGCCGATCGGACCTCGGCCTGGATCGACGGCTACAAGACGACGACCATCTGGAACAACCCCGACACGGTTCGCTTCGGATCGGCCGGCCGCCTCGACGCTGCCCTCCATTTCGGCGGACCCGGCGCGGATTGCCCGTCCTGGAAGCCGTTCAACGGCGCGCTCGACGACGTCCAGCTGTACGGCTCGGCCCTGACCGATGCCCAGATCTACGCGATGAGCCCGACGTACGACCCGACGGTGTCGGTCTCGCTCGGCTACTGGACCCTTCCATCGACCCCGATCCCGCCCGTGATCAACGATCGCGAGATCTTCTTCGACGCGGTCATCAGCCCGATGCCCGGCGTTGACGGCACGACGACCTGGTACCTCAGCAAGGGCGGCGCCGCCGAGGAGGTCATCGGAACGTCCGCCCTCGCGCCCGGAGGCAACGGCCAGACGATCCTCCGCCGGGCGGCCGGAACGCTCGAGCCCGGGAGCTACACGATCCGTGCGCAATGGGAAGGCGCCGAGAACTG
>DATAIW010000138.1:0-3481 GCA_036262455.1 Candidatus Limnocylindrales bacterium
GCCTCGCGACGGTCAACGCCAAGTTCGACACCGGGTTCCCGCCGACCGCGTCGACGTACGAGGTCGTCGAGGTCTCGGCCCATTGACGACGCCACGGGCTCCCCAACGCACACCGCCAGGAACAGCCGGCGCTGCCGGTGCGAATAGCCGCATACCGGGGGTTGCCCGGAGCTCCGACACGCGGCTGTTATTCGGCTATTCGAACTCGCACCGCTGGCTCGTCCCGGCGACTACAGGAACGGATCCCGGGCGTCGATCCCATTGAAGCGGCGGAAGTCGCGGTCGCGGGTGTAGATCAGCCGGACGCCGTGCTGACGCATCAGGGCCGCGACATGCGCATCGGGGACGTCGTTCCCGCGCGGGCGATCGCCGGCAGTGCTGCGGAAGACCGACCAGAAACCGTCGGCCTCGCCGGGCGCCCGGACATGCGGCCGGTCATCGTCGGGGCTGTCCGGCTCGAGGCGATCCCAGGGCGCTCACAGGTCGAGGACGAACCGCAGGGCGTCATCGACGGCGGTCATGACCTCGGGATTGGCCCGTCCCATGAACGACCCAAGTGCCGCGGCGGACAACGTGTGGACCTGGTCCACCTTCACGTAGCCATCACGCGAGAGCCCGGTCGAGCGTGCATCTGCGGGCACGAGATAGGGCGGCAGATAGACCTCCGGATCGTGTTGCATCTGCGACGTCATCGGACAGGCAAGGAGCGTGCCACCGGCGCGGTTCATCCGATCGGTCGAGACGATCAACGCCGGATGGGGTCCGAGGATGACCGCGCCGCCAGCCTCGGGAAACGCCACGATGTAGATGTCGCCGCGCGTCGGTCCGCCCCTCGCCGGCGTCCGACCGATCCCTACCACGTCAGCTTTGCCAACAGCTCTGCCGCCATTGGCGCATAGGCCTGGGCGAAGGCGAGGTTCTCCTCGCGATCGAGCTCGAGGGCGGCGTCGAGGCGTGCCTGCTCGGCGTCGCCGAGCGTTCGCCGCAGTGCGGCCGCGATCGTCGCACTGACCGTCGAGCCGCTCTCGGCGGCGGACGAACGAACGAGCGCAGCGAGGTCGGCCGGCAGGCTGATCGACAGCTTGACGGAGGGCAAACCAGGATCGGCCGCGACGTACGGCTCGATTGCCTCGCGGAACATCCGGGGCCTGGTTTGATCGTTACTACTCATGGTACGACCGACGGTAGGACCGCAGGTGACATTCGTCAAGTGGCGCGACGATCGGCGGCCGCGACGGATGGACCCGTACCGACGCGTATGCGGCTATTCGAAACGCTGGCGGGCATCTCCTCGGGCGTGGCCACAGTGTCAGGGCGGGCCGCCCAAAGGACGAGTGGGCCGCGCTCACCGTGGGGTCTCGCGCTCGAAGACGTCACCCTCGATGTCGATCAGCTTTTCCTGGATGTAGCTCGACGCGTCGCGGACGCCCTGGTTGTAGACCGGCGGCCCGAGCTCGGCGACGAAGAAGTCGAGGAGTTGCTCGGCGCGGAAGTCGCTCAGGGGCTCGTCGAACTCGGCGGCGAAGTGGCGCTGGATCGCCTCGACGAGGATCGAGCGGCGCTCCGGCGAGAGGCTGATCCGCATCGGGGACGTCGGGCGGTCGGCGTTCGGCATGGCGGGATTCTGGCAGGCCCGGAACCCGGCTGCGGCCCGTTCTCCGCGTGATCGCGTTCGGCGGCCGAGTCAGACGTGCGCTGGCATTTCGAGTAGCCGAATACGAGTTCGGGAGGTCGTGACAGGCTAGGTGACACGGCCCGGGGCGAGGCTCGGCACAGATCGACGGTCGACCGGGACCGCCGACGGCAGGGCAGGGGAGCCCGATCGACCGAGTGACACGCGCGCCCGCCAGCGCCACCTGTCCGCGATGCGGAGCCGCGGCTCCGATGCTTCGGATCGTCTTCGGCCTGCCGACGTACGAAACGTTCCAGGCCGCCAAGCGCGGCGAGCTCGCGCTCGGCGGGTGCGTCGTGTGGCCCGGGCACCCGACCAATCGGTGTACGGCCTGCGGCGAGGACGTCGTCCTCGACTCCGACGACCGCGACGACCGCGACGACCGCGACGACCCGGAGCAGGCGTGAGTCCAGCACGGATTGACCAACTGGCCTATCGTGACGGTCTCGTCGCCCCGCGTGGCGCGGCGCCGTCTCGGTCGCGACGCCCATGGCGGCCGAAGACTGGGGGTCTGGACGTCGTGCCGAGCGCGCACACCGACGTCGCCGCTTCGGATGCTTCTGGTTCGCGTGTCCGCGACCCCGAGACCGACGATCGGGCCGGTCGAGCGGCAGAGCTGAAGGTCGAGACCTGCGTCCGGGCCGCCCTGCCGGTCGCCGACGGATACCGCGTCTTCGCCAACGTCGCCTGGACCGGGCGAACCACCGCGCACGGACAGCTCACCGACGGCGAGGCAGACCTCGTGATCGCCCACCCGGAGCTCGGGTTCCTCGTCGTCGAGACGAAGGCAGGCGAGATCCGGCGCGACGCGACCGGTCGCTGGTATGCGGGTAGCCGCATGCTCGAGCCGAGCCCGTTCGAACAGGCGAAGCGAAGCCTTCATGCCCTCCTCGGCAAGCTCGCCGAGCTGCCGGATCGGCCGACCGACTTCCATCCGATCGCCGGCCACGCGGTCGCCCTGCCGGACGTCGACCTCGAGAGCGCCGGTGCTCGCCTCCGGCTCGCCGGTCCGGACATCGTCGCCGGCCTCGTCCTCGACCGCGACGCGCTCCCGCCCGATGACCCCCCGGTCACGCGCGCCGCTGTCGACCGCGCGCTCGACCTCTGGGCGGCCGACGCGCCGAACCGGCGAGCGCCCGGGACCGCCGGCGTCCACCTCCTCGAGGAGATCCTCGCGACGCCGGTCGAGCTGCGATCCCTGCTCCGAAGCGAGATCAGCGCCGGCGAGCGGACGGTCGTCGAGCTGACGAACCACCAGATCGCCGCCCTCCGCCGGCTGTCCGCGATCCGCCGGATGCAGGTCGTCGGCGCGGCCGGGACCGGCAAGACGCTGCTCGCCGCGAAGAAGGCGGAGATGCTCGCCCGCGAGGGCTTCGAGACGCTCCTCGTCTGCTTCAACCAGCCGCTCGCCCGCCTGCTCGCGGAGCTCACCGCCGACACGACTCGCAAGCGCGGCCGCCTGACCGTGTCGACCTTCCACCAGCTGTGCGAGGACCTCGCGACCGAGGCCGGCGTCCTCCCGCCGAAGCCGGAGCCCGTGACCCAGGACTGGTTCGACCGGACGCTGCCGGATGCCCTCCTCGCGGCGATCGACGTCCTCGGCTGGCGCTTCCATGCGATCGTCATCGACGAGGGCCAGGACTTCGCGCCCGACTGGCTCGAGGCCCTCCAGCTGCTCCTCGAGGACTCGCGCGAGGACGTCCTCTACGTCTTCCACGATCCCGCCCAGGCGATCTTCCGCGACGACACGGTCGAGCGGCTCGGGCTCGCGATGTATGCGCTCGACGAGAACTGCCGCAACCCGGGGCC
>DATAIW010000139.1:0-4388 GCA_036262455.1 Candidatus Limnocylindrales bacterium
GTTGGTGGCGAACTGCGGATCGTCGGCGAGGGCGGGCAGGCCGAGCGCCCGGCAGAACCAGGCCCAGAACGCGTTCGCCGGGGCGACCCCGGGCCGGCTCGCCAACGCCCACCCGAACATCGTCCCGTACGAGTCGTTCGACACCCTCGACGGAGCGATCGCGGTGGCCGTCGGCAGCGAGCGCCAGTGGCCGCGGTTCTGCCGGGCGCTCGGCCTGCCCGCCCTCGCCGACGATCCGCAGTTCGCCACCAACGGCGATCGGGTCACGAACCGCGCCGACCTGATCCCGACCCTGGCCGCGCGACTCGCCGAGCGGACGACCGCCGACTGGCTGGCCGCCCTCGACGCCGCCGACGTCCCGGCCGGCCCGATCAACGACATCGCCGCGGCCTTCGACTCGCCGTGGGCCGCCGGTGCGACCGTGGAGCTCGAGCATCCCCGCCTCGGCTGGATCCGCCAGGTCGCGCCGCCGTTCGAGCTCGCCCGGACGCCGGCGTCGATCCGCACGCCGCCGCCGCTCCTCGGCGAGCACACCGACGAGATCCTCGCCGAGCTCGGCTACGACGCCGACGAGACGATTCGCTTGCGGGCAGACGGTATCGTCTGAGCCGACGGTCGGACGGGGCCACCCGGACCGGCTCGCGGCGACCGGGACCTTGGGAGGGGACCATGACGGTCGGGACCAGCAGGACGTCGTTCCGTCGGATCGGGGCGCTCTTCCTCATGGGCGTCGTCGCCCTCGCGGGGTGCGGTGGCTCCGGCACGCCGCGGCCGACCGACCCGCGCCAGATCCTCACGAACGCGATCGCGGCGACCGCGTCGCTGGCGACGCTCCGACTCCACGCCGAGATCGCCGCCAACGCGGGCGCCGCGCTCGGCCAGGGGAATGCGGTGATGAGGGCGGCGATCGATGCGGACGTCGACCTCGCGACCCGCCAGTTCGCGGCCCGCGTGACGACCCAGACGCCCGCGAACCTCAGCGGCAACGGCGTGGCGCAGCAGCAGGTCTCGGACACGATCGTCACCCGGGATGCCACCTTCAATCGCAACGGCCAGACCGGCCGCTGGACGAAGTTCCCGACGGGCAACGGGGGCGGCCTCAGCGGCGGCCCGACGAACGCCCAGATCGCGACGATGATCACGAGCCTGCTGTCTGACCCCTCGCAGACCTTCGAGCTCAAGGAGTCGGCGTCCTGCACCCTCGGGACGTGCGATCACGTCATCGCCCACATCGACGGGCCGAGCCTCGCGAGGGCCCTCGGCGGGCTCCTCGGCGCCCCGCTCGACGCCAGCACGGGCTTGACGATCCCGAACCTCGACGTCGACGTCCTGGTCGACCAGTCGACCTCGGTGATCAGCGAGCTGCGCACCGGGTTCACGATGACCGGCACGTCCCTGCAGATCCTCGTGACGATCAGCAACCCCGGTCAGCCGGTCCAGATCGCGCCGCCGCCGCCGGCCCTGACCGACGACCTCGGCGCGAACTTCGGGGGCGGCGGATTCGTCGGCGGCGGGTTCGCCACGCCGATGCCGATCGGTCCGGAGGAGTCGATGATCCTCGAGCAGGTCGGCAACGAGCTCGAGTCATCGATGCCGGCCGAACCGGAGCCGTCGATCCCCTGAGGGTGACTCGCGCGCCCCATCCCGTCGGAGCGCCGGTCAGAGTTCCTGTCGACGGAACGCCAGCCAGGCGACCGACCCGGCCGCGCCGATCAGGACCATCGTCGCCACCGTCGGCCCGATCGCGTCCGGTCCCGGAACCCCGAGGGCGAGGGCCCGGGCCGGGCCGCTGAGCCCGGTCGGCAGGAACTGCCCGACCGTCGGCAGGACGCCGAGGATGCCGACGACGATGAAGGCGACGATGCCGAGGCCGGCCGCCGCAAGGCTCGACCGGGTCAGCGTGCTCCCGACGAACGTGATCGAGGCCCAGGCCATGAGCATGAGCCACTGCAGGACGGCGCCGGCCGCGACGCCGGCCGGCGGCAGGGATTCGAACAGGACCAGCGTGTAGAACCACGCCCCGGCCGTCGCGATCACGACGGACACCGCGAGGGTCAGCCCGATCGCGACCAGCTTGGCGATCAGGAACGCCGCCCGGCTGACCGGCTTGGTCAGGAGCAGGGCGGCCGTTCCCCGCTCCTTCTCCGTGGCGACGGCGCCCATCGCGAGCAGGACCGCGATCAGGCCGCCGAACTGGCCGATGTTCTTGGCGAACTGGTCGATTGCGTCCGCGGCGGTCGGGGTCGGGAACGCCATCGGGAACTGGTCGCCGGCCACCGCTTTGATGATCTCGGGGGTGAACCGGGCGAGGAGCGGGGAGCTCAGGCCGACCAGCAGGAAGATCGTGGCGATGACTGGCAGCCTCAGCGTCCGCCATTGCTCCAGGAGCTCCTTGCGCAGGAGCGGACCGAGGCCGGCCATCACCGACCGACCTCGCGCGGCCGGATGAACCCACGGCCGTCGAGCTCGTCCGCACTCGGCGTCCCGACGAGCTCGAGGAAGACGTCCTCGAGGGTCGGCCGGACCCGCTCGAACACGGCCAGCCGGACCCCCTCGTCGACGACGATCGCCAGCAGCGACGGGCCGGCGGTGATCGGGTCGTTCACGGACACGCGCAGGTCGCCTTCGGGCGCGGTCGCCACGTCGGTCACCCACGGCGTCGCCCGCAACCGCCCGATGAACGCGGCGACCGCGGCGTCCTGGCCCGGCTCGGGCGCCAGCCGGTAGACAGGTCGGATGTGATCGGCGAGGAGTCGTTCGAGCGGCGCCTCCGTGACGAGGCGCCCGCGATCGAGGATCGCGACGCGGTCGCAGATGCGCTCGACATCGGACAGGACGTGGGTCGATACGATCACCGTCGTCTCTCCACGGAGGCCCTCGATCAGGGCGAGGACGTCGCGTCGCCCCTCCGGATCGAGCGAGCTCACGGGCTCGTCGAGGAACACGATCGTCGGCCGGTGGAGAAGGGCCTGGGCGATGCCGAGACGCTGTCGCATCCCGCCCGAGTAGCCGCCGATCCGGCGGTTCGCAGCCGCCGTGAGGCCGGTCCGCTCGAGCATGTCGCCGACCCGCTCCCGCAGCGCGGGTCCATCGAGGCCGACGAGCCGGCCGACCAGCTCGAGCAGCTCGCGGCCGCGCATCCAGCCATAGAAGCGTGGGTCCTGGTCGAGGTAGCCGAGCCGCCGGCGCAGCTCCGGTCGATCGAGCCCGACCTCGACGCCGGCGACGGTTGCGGTCCCGGCGGTCTGGCGGGCGAGACCGGTCAGGATCCGGATCGTCGTCGTCTTGCCGGCGCCGTTCGGCCCGAGGAGCCCGAAGATCGCGCCGGCGGGCACATCGAGATCGAGGCCGTCGAGGGCGACGACCGAGCCGAACCGCTTGGTCAGCCCGCGGGCGCGGATCGCGATCCCGGCGACCGCGTCAGGGGCACCGGCGGTGGCTGTCGACCGGCCCGCGCCACCGACGACGGTCGTCACGCGTCCTCCCGCCCGGCGACGAGATAGACGATCGGTCCGAGGACGTTGAGGAACACGATCACGAGCGCCCAGATGAGCTTGCTGCCGCCGCGGACATGGCGGTCGTCCTGCTCGAGGTCGTGGAGAGCCACGATCATCAACCCGAGCTGGATGATCACGATCGGGGCGAGCAGGGCGAGGATCTGTTCGGTCTTCAATTCAGGCACAGCTGGCTCAGGGTACGCGCGGACGGATCGCCGGGTATCGGTCCGGCCGGCCCGTTCGGCGCAGGCCGATCCACCCGAACGCTTGCACGGCTGTGACCCGGCCGGCGCGCCCCATCGAGCGACATCCAATCAGCCGTCCGCCGCCGCCGTCCGCCGCCGTCTCGCGCACCCCCACCCCTGCACGCCTGCACGCCTGCACCGAACGTGCCCGGTTCGTGCCGGGACCGCTGCTAGACTCCGCGGGCCGCTCCATTCCGCGGTAACGGACAGCCCGACGCACGCCGCCACGCACCCGGAGGAACCCGATGACCGACGATCGCGAGCGCTGGGCGCTCATCCTCGGCGCCTCGAGCGGCATGGGGGAGGCGACCGGGCTGGCCCTCGCGAAGGCCGGCTACAAGATCGCGGGCATCCACCTCGACTTCCGGGCCGCCCTGACCCACGTCGAGGAGGTCAAGGCGGCGATCGTCGCGGCCGGCAGCGAAGCGCTGTTCGTCAACATGAACGCGGCCGACGACGAGAAGCGGGCAGGCGCGCTCGCCCAGTTGAACGCCCGCTTCGACGAGAGCCGGGCCGCGGGCCGGAAGCCCTACGTCCGGATCGTGATGCATTCCCTCGCGTTCGGGTCGCTCGTTCCGTTCCTCGCCGACGACCCGAAGGCCGCGGTCGACCGCAAGAAGATGGAGATGACCCAGGACGTCATGGC
>DATAIW010000140.1:0-6518 GCA_036262455.1 Candidatus Limnocylindrales bacterium
TCAAGGTGTAGAGACACGTCTTCGTGACGATCTCCGGCCCGAGATGCTCCGGGAGGTGGCGCGCCAGGAAGTCGGTCAGGCGGCGGAACCCGACCTCATTGCGCTCGAAGGTCCGGGTCGCGGGCGTGACCTCGTCGCCACCGACGTCCTCCGCTGCCTTCGGCCCGGCCTCGCCGTAGGTCGGGAAGCCGTAGAACGAGGGGTCGTCCATCCAGATCCAGATCGGGAAGCGGTCCGGGGCGAACAGGGCGGGATCCGGCGCGGCGAAGTAGGTGACCTGGGCCTGGATGATCGTCAACGGCAGGCGCCGGTCGAAGGACGCGAGCAGGTCGTTCGTCCAGGCGTCGGCGGCGAGGTCGACGTGCGGCGCCCGGTGGACGGTGCCGTCCGCGAGCTCGACCTCGATCCCGCCGCCGGCGAGCTCGCGCATCCGCGCCACCGGCGTGCGTTCGAGCAACGTTGCCCCGTGAGCCCGGGCGAGGCGCTGGTGGGCCGCTTTGCCTTTGTTCGGGTCGGCGATCCCGGCGTCGGCCTGGTACAGGCCGTGATGCTCGTCACCGAGCCGCCACTGCGGCCAGCGCCGGCTGATCTCCGGACCGTCGAGGAGCTCGAAGGCGATGCCCTCCTCCGTCATGGAGCGGGTGTAGTCCTCGAGCGGGATGGCGGCGACACGCGGGCCGAGGTCGAGGCCACCGGTCCTCGTCACGATCCGCGTTCCGCTTTCGGCCTCGACCTCCGCCCAGGCCTCGTAGGCGCGACGGGCAAGGCGGACATAGTCCGGCCGGTGATACGAGTAGCGGATGATCCGGCTGTGGTCCTGGCCCGCCCCGTTGGTGTGGCCGAGCTCGAACTGCTCGAGGCCGAGGACCCGGTCGCCGAGCCGCCGGCTCAGCCAGTAGGCCGTACCGGAGCCGATCGCCCCGAGGCCCACCACGATCGCGTCCCAGTCGTTCCGCACGCTCCGATGCTAGTCGCGACGACTCCGGGAATGTTGGCTCGTCGCGCATCGCGTCGACCCGCTTCGCGTCGCGCGGGTATCGTGAATCGATGCTCCGCGTCGGTTCGGTCGTGATTCGGGTCGATGACCTTGCGCGCCAGGCTGCCTTCTGGGCGGCGGCCCTCGACTACGTCTCTCGCGAGGATCCGAACGCGGCCGGGGCCGACTTCGCCCTGCTCCACCCGAGGGACGGCGACGGCCCGAACGTCTCGCTCGACCGCGTTCGATCGGCGCTCCACATTCCGCCGCGCATCCACCTCGACCTCTACGCCGAGGACCAGGCCGCCGAGGTCGAACGGCTCAAGACGCTCGGCGCGACCGAGATCCACTGGGACAAGCGGCCTGTCGACGCCGATTACGTGATCATGGCGGACCCGGAAGGCAACCGGTTCTGCGTGATCGACGCCAGGTAGGCGTTTTCGGCGCCGCGCATGACCCGCCGGGGGCCGGTTCGGGCGGGGGACGACCGAACCGCCGGAGGCCTGGTCTTCAAGGGCGCCCAGACTCCTTGACGTGCCGACGGTCGTGCGCCATGCTGTGCGCATGAACGTGCGCACGAACCTGCTGCTGCCGAAGGAGCTCGTCGAGGAAGTCGACCATTTCGCCGGTGAGCGCGGCCGGAGCCGCTACGTGGCGGAGGCGCTTCGGGCCCGGCTCAAGCGCGACCGCCTGAAGGAGGCGATGGAGCGGACGGCGGGGGTGTGGACGGCCGAGGAGTACCCGGAATTCGCGACTTCGGAGAAAGTCGTGGAATGGGTCAGGGCCCGGCGAGCCGAAGTCACGGATCCCGGCCAGGATGCCTGAGCCGATGCGCTACCTGATCGACACCACGTTCGTCATCGACCACCTCCGCGGCGATCGGGCGACGCTGGAATTGATGGCTCGCCTCGTCGAACATGGCGATGGGCTCTTCGTGAACGAGGTCGTGGTCGCCGAGTCGTGGTCCGGCGCTCATCTCGACGACGACCCCGATCTGGAGGCGTTCCTCGAGTTCATCGAGTTCGTTCAGCCGGGACCGGACGCGGCTCGCGCCGCGGGCCGCTGGCGGGCCGATGCCCGCCGGCGCGGATGGACTCTCAGCATGACGGACGCGCTGATCGCGGCCGCGGCGCAATCGCTGGACGCCGTGCTCCTCACGAGGAATCTGCGCGACTTCGCGTTGACACCTGTCCGCGTCCAGACCTACTGAGGCAGCTCGTACTCGCGGGCCTCGACCATCTCGACCCGACCGCCGATCTCGACCGTGCCGTCGGGCTGCGGCTGGACGAGGATCTCGGAGCCGACACCCTGACGGATCGTGATCGGCCGGCCGAGGATGCCGCCCATGACGACGGCCGCGGCGCCGGTCGCCTCGTCCTCCCTGATCCCGACGTCGGTGGCGAAGTAGCGCGACCGGAGGGTACCCGCCGCCTCGTCGATCCAGGCCCACACGTAGCGACCCGACACGCCCATGGGCTGGCCCGGATGGGCTTCGACATCGGCAGCGGTCGCGAGCTGCTCGACGAGGATCGGGTGGACCCACTCCGGTCGGGCCCGGACCCAGGTCCGCTCGGCGTCGTGCCGGAACGGGACGTCACCGGCCGGCGGGCGGAGCGTCGTCGCCGGCGCACCGGTCTCGCGGAAGAGCCAGCCGGTGCCGACGGTCGGATGGCCGGCGAACGGCAGCTCGCGGCCCGGGGTGAAGATCCGGATCGCGCCCTCGGCCGCGTCATCGACGAACACGGTCTCGGAGAAGCCCAGGTCGACGGCGACCGCCTGGCGGCGATCGGGCGGGATCGCCGCGCCGTCGAGGAAGACGCCGAGCGGATTGCCACCGCGACCGTCCGGTCCGACGAAGACCCGCAGGACCGTGAGCGTCGTCATCCGGGGACCTCCTTCGCGGACTGGACCTGGGCCCGTTCGAGGGCCACGCGCTGGAGGCCCATGATCGTGATCGCGTCGGTGATCCGGCCCTCGGCCGTCATCGCCAGCGCGTCGTCGAACGGGAGCCAGCGAACGGCGAGCTCTTCGGTCGGGTCGGGCGACGCTTCGCCGTGGCTCGTGGCCCGGGCCGCGAAGATGACCCCGACCTCGTCGCTGATCGAATTCGACAGGCCGAACCGGAGGATCTCGCGCCAGTCGCCAGCCTCCACCCCGGTCTCCTCTCGCAGCTCTCGGGCTGCGCCGTCGATCGCCGACTCCCCTTCGGGCACACCGCCCTCGGGCAGCTCCCACGAGTACTCGTCGAGCGTGTAGCGGTGCTGGCCGACCAGCAGCACCCGATCGTCGTCGTCGAGGATCACGGCACCGACGGCGAGGTTCGCGAAGTGGACGACGCCGTAGATGCCGGCGCTGCCGTCGGGCCGATCGACGTCGTCATGCCAGACGGTGATCCACGGGTTGTCGTAGGCGACCCGGCGCGACCGTCGCGTCCATGGACCGACACGCTCGGCCAGCTCGGAGTCGACGTCGCTCATGGCAGCATCGTCGCACGGCCCGGGCGACGGGGTGGCGCGGCTTGGACCGGCGCCTATCCTCGGGGCATGCAGGATCCCGTCGACGTCGAGCGCCTCCGACCGGCGAGCCAACCGGTGCATCGTGTCGCGGCACTGCGGGATGTCCGGATCCCCATGTCGGACGGGCTCGAGCTGTCGGCGAACCTGTGGCTGCCGGAGCCGCTGGCGGACGGGACGGACCCGCAGGCGTTTCCCGCGATCCTCGAGATGATCCCGTACCGCAAGGACGATTGGCGCGCGGCGAGCGACGAGAGCCGCGGCGAGTGGCTTGCGGCGCGCGGCTTCGCCTTGTGCCGGCTCGACATCCGCGGCACGGGCTCGTCGCCCGGGATCGCCCTCGACGAGTACACCGCCCGCGAGACCCAGGACGGCTACGACGCGGTCGAATGGCTCGCCGCCCAATCCTGGTGCAACGGCAAGGTCGGGATGTGGGGCATCTCGTACGGCGGCTTCACCTCGATCCAGGTCGCGCTGCTGGACCCACCGCACCTCGCCGCGATCGTCCCGATGATGGCCACCGACGATCGTTACACCGACGACGTCCACTACCTGGGCGGCTGCACGACAGTGTCGGAGCTCTCCCAGTACGCGGTGAGCATGGTCGGGATGAATGCCATGCCGCCGCGGGCGGAATACCGCGGCGCGGGCTGGGCCACGGAATGGCGCGAGCGCCTGGACGAGACCCCGATCTGGCTGTTCGAGTGGCTCCGCCAGCAGCACGACGGGCCGTACTGGCGACAGGGCTCGCTCGCCCCGCACTGGGAACGCCTGACGACGCCGACCTTCGTGATCGGCGGCTGGATGGACGAGTACGTCGACGCGGCCCTCCGGATGCTCGAGCGCTGCACGAACGCGCCGCGTCGGGCGCTGATCGGCAACTGGGTCCACGACCTGCCCGACGACGCCTACCCCGGGCCGAACGTCGACTGGTACCACGAGATGGTCCGCTTCTTCGACCACTGGCTGAAGGGCATCGACAACGGGGTCATGGAGGAGCCGGGTCTCGTCGCGTTCCGCCACGAGTGGGCCGAGCCCGAGCCGTTCCCGGCGGCCTGGCCGGGCGAGTGGATCGGCGGCGAGGCCGCATGGCCGCCGGCGGATATCGAGTGGTTGGACCTCCATCTGGCAAGCAGCGAGGCGCCGCTGGTCGGGCATCTGAGCGATCGGCCGCCGACCGAACCGAGCGTCGAGCGGTTTCGCCATCGAGCGACGATCGGGACGCGGGCAGGCCTGTCGTGGGGCGCCGGCGGCCGGCCGAACGGCGTCGCCCGCGACCTTCGCCCGGACGACGCCCTGGGACCGACGTTCACCTCGGAGCCGCTCGGCGCCGACCTCGACGTGGTCGGCGTCGCCTCCGTGGTCCTCGAATGGGAGTCGCCGGTGCCCGTCGCCACGGCAGTCGTCCGGCTCCAGGACCTCGCCCCGGACGGGACGCCGTTCCAGGTCAGCGCCGGGATCCTGAACCTGACCCACCGCACATCGCACGAGTCGCCGGAAGCCCTCGAGCCGGGTGTCGTGACTGAGGTTCGGATCGCCCTCCGCTCGACGGCCCATCGATTTCGGGCTGGTCATCGCATCCGGTTGTCGGTCGCCTCGTCGATGTGGCCGGTCGTCTGGCCGTCGCCCTTCCCGGCGGAGTACGGGCTGCATCTCGGCGGCGACCCGGCCGCCGCCTCCCGGCTGATCCTGCCGACCCTTCCTGCCGCCCACCTCGGGGCCGCCGTCCCGCCGTTCAAGACCACCCCGGCCGGCCTTCGCGAGGTCGGCTCGTACCGGGGTGACCCACCGGTCTGGCGCGTGATCGACGACGTCATGGACGGCTCGGTGACCGTCGAGACCAGCGAGTTCGGCGAGTCGACGCTGCCCGATGGCCGGACGACGCTCTACACCGGCGAGCGCCTCGAGATGACCGCCCGCGACGCCGACCCGGCCCACGCCCGGATGCACAACGAGGTCGTCTACCGCCTCCGCGAGGACGGCTCGGAGATCCTCATCGAGGCGAACGGCACGATCCGGACGACCGAGACCGACTTCCACATGAACGTCGGGCTCACGGTGACCCTCGATGGCGCCCCCTTCTTCGAGCGCGGCTGGCTGGAGACGATCCCGCGCCGCCTCGTCTGACCGTCGGATGTCGAACTTGGCTCGCCAGATGAACGATTCCAGCAATCGCGTTCATTGGATGAACCAATCGAACGAGCGAGGCACGATGGACACTCGATCCGGGACCCATCGATGTCCGGGCCGGCCGGAAACGACCGTTCTCGCTCTTCTGATGACGCATCTCGTGCAGGTCAGGAGCGCCGACCGATCGAGCGGGTCACATCGGTTCATTGGATGAACGGGGCTCTCGCTCAATCCCCGGGGACGTGCTTCTCCAGCTCCTCGAGGAAGTGCTTCGCGCCACCCGCCATCGTGTACCGGGTCGCCGGCTCGTGCTCGAATTGGCGATCATTCGTCGGATCACAGCCAACGAGACCTCCGTCACCCGCCGTCACGGTGACCGTGATGGACTCCGGCTGGCCGAGGGCGTCACCCGCATCGGCCCGGCCAGTCGTCGAGAGCCGCCGTTCGACGGTGAGGTCAGGCCAACAGCACCGTCAGCGCGGCTCGCCCGACCAGCGCCGTGACGATCGCGACCGAGACGCTGGCCAGGGTGCCGAGGAGGTAGTACTCCGCGAAGTCGCGGTCGTCGAGGAGCTTGAACCGGGCGAGGGTCTTGGCGGCGACGACGAACCCGATCGCCGCGTCCGTTCCGGTCAGGACGAAGACGACGATCAGGATCCGCTCGAGGATCCCGATGGTCGACCCGACGCGGGCGCTCGTCCCGAGGGGCGCCGGCACCGAGGCCGACGGACCGAGCGGCGCCGCCGGCGCCGGAGCGGGATCGGGTTCGGCGGTGACCCGCGCGTCAAGCGGCCCGAGCCGGATCGACCAGCGACGGGTCGTGGACGCCGGCACGTTCGCGGACGGATCGCGGGGCGTCGGCACGTTCGCGGACGGATCGCGGGGCGTCGGCTCGGTCG
>DATAIW010000141.1:0-5132 GCA_036262455.1 Candidatus Limnocylindrales bacterium
ACCCCGATCATCGCCGCAGTCCGCGGCTTCGCCCTCGGCGGCGGCTGCGAGCTGGCGTTGAGCTGCGACCTGATCGTCGCCGGCGACGACGCCCAGTTCGGCCAGCCCGAGATCAACCTCGGCGTGATGCCCGGTGCCGGCGGCACGCAACGACTGACGCGGGCGATCGGTCGGGCCCGGGCGATGGACCTCGTCCTGACGGGCCGGACGATCACGGCCCGCGAGGCCGAGGCGACGGGACTGGTCAGTCGGGTGGTTCCCGCCGACCAGACCCTCGACGCCGCCCTGGAGCTGGCCGCCACGATCGCGAGCAAGGCGCCGATCGCCGTGCTCGCCGCCAAGGAGGCCGTCAGGCTGGCCGACGAGCTGCCGCTCTCGGCCGGGCTGCGACACGAGCGCCGGGCGTTCTTCGCCCTCTTCGCCAGCGATGATCAACGGGAAGGAATGTCGGCCTTCATCGAGAAGCGCCGGCCGGAGTGGAAGGGACGCTGACCAATGGAACGTGATGGGGCGGGTGGGAGCGACCACGGTCGCGACGACGTCCGCGACCTCGGCGACGAGCCGCCGGCGAGCTTCCGCGACACGGCCCCGGACGTGCTCGCCCCGATCGACATCTCCTCGCCCGTGTCGGGCCACGTCCCGGGCCAGCATCCCCTTCACGAAACGGCCGCCTCGATTGCAGAATCGCCCGAGCATGACTGGGGGGCCGCCGGCGCGCTCCTCTTCCCGTTGCTCCGCCCGAGCGGAACGCAGGGCATGGCGGTCACGGATATCGATGCGACCGCCCTCGCGGCCGACACGATGCGGAGCCACTCCCAGCCGCTCGTCGACGAAGGCCCGTGCGGGCTCTCGGTCGTCTATGCGATCCCGGGCAGCGGCTTCGACGTGATCGTCAACGGCGACCACCTCCTCTCGTGGGGTGTCACGATCGAGGCGATCCAGGATACTGCGCTGGGCAATCTCGCCGCCTGGTCGGCGGCAGCCGCGTGGACCGATGAAGTCTCGGGCGAGCGGCGTCTGATCTCGTCGGACACCGGCGATGGCTGGGATGCCTCGCGGATCCTCCTGCCCGAGGTCCGTGACCGACTCGTGGCGGAGCTCGGCGGGGCCGGGCGAGTCCTGATCGGCCTGCCCGAGCGACACCTGATGATCGCCGGAGCGCTGCGGCCCGGCGACGACGAGTTCGCCGGCCTGTTCGGCGAGTTCGTCCTGGAACAATCGGGCGCGGCCGACGAACCGGTCGACCGCCGGATCTTCGAGCTCGTCGACGGGCGGCTGGTCGAGTTCCGCGGCCTCCCGCTGCCCGCCTGAGCCGATCCTTGGCGGACCTTCGACTCGAGACCGTCGACGCGGTCGCGACGATCACCCTGGATCGTCCCGACGCGCTCAACGCCCTGACCGTCCCGCTGAAGGAGGACCTCCTCGCGGCACTCGCCGAAGTCGCGGCCGACGACGCCGTCCGGGCCGTCGTCCTGACCGGGGCCGGACGGGCGTTCTGTGCCGGCCAGGACCTGCGCGAACGTCTGGAGCCGGACGCCGCACCGCTCGCGGTCGAGATCCGCGTTCGCTACAACCCGCTGATCCGGGCGATGCGTGGGTTGCCCAAGCCGATCGTCGGCGCGATCAACGGAATCGCCGCCGGTGCCGGCGCGTCGCTCGCCTTCGCCTGCGACATCCGGATCGCCGCCGAGGGAGCCAGCTTCCTGCTCGCCTTCGGGCGGGTCGGCCTCATCCCGGATACCGGTGCGACGTGGTTCCTGCCGCGGCTCGTCGGGGGCGCCAAGGCGGTGGAGCTGGCGCTGACGACGGATCCCCTGAGCGCGGTCGATGCTGAGCGGTTCGGTCTGGTCGCGCGGGTGGTCCCCGGCGACACCCTCCTCGCCGAGGCGCAGGCCCTGGCCGCTCGCCTGGCCGCGGGTGCGCCGCGCGCGCTCGCGCTGACGAAGCGGGCCCTCGAAGCGAGCTGGAGCGCGACGCTCGACGAACAGCTCGAGCTGGAGGCGGATGTCCAGGGCGAGGCCGGTGCGACCGCCGATCACGCCGAGGGGATCGCCGCATTCCTCGAACGACGGCCAGCGCGGTTCTCCGGGGAGTAGCCGAGGCACGGCAGGGCCGTCCCGACGACAGACCTTGACCGGGATCGGGCACGGGCCGCGCCGGGACACGAGGACGAGGACGCGGCGTCGGTCACCGGCCCGCCAACCCCGTCGCCTCGATCGCATCCGCGGCCTTCGCGACCCCGTCCTTTGCCCGGATCTCCGCCCCGGTCCGGGCCATCCGGCCGCGCAGGTCGGCATCGCCGAGCAGCCGGTCGATGGCACCCCGGAGATCGTCGTCGGCGAACGCGTACGTCGGCAGCCGGACGCCGAACCCGGTCTCGTCGACCCGCTGGGCGTTGTCGTACTGGTCCCAGAAGAGGGGCAGGACGATCATCGGCTTGCCGAAGTGGAAGGCCTCGGTCGTCGTGTTGTTGCCGCCGTGGGTGATCACGAGATCCACCAGCGGCACGATCTTCGTCTGGGGCAGGAACTCCGCGCCCCACATGTTCGGGGCCAGGTCGTAGTCGGCGTGCTGCGGGCCCTTCGAGACGATGTACCGATGGGGCGTGTCGGCGAGGACCGCGACCAGTCGCCGCATGAGCGACACGTCGGCGCTGCCGAGCGACCCGAGCGACAGGTAGATCAGCTCGGCGCCGGACGGCCGGTCCGCCATCGCCGCGGGCAGCTCGACGTCGCCGTCGGTTGCCCGGACCGACGAATCGAGCCGCCGCCAGGTCCGGTCGAGTGGGCGCCGATCGGCGTAGTCGGCGACCTCCGGGTAGACATACAGGTTCAGGTGCCGCGACGTGTGCTCGAACTCGAGCTCCGGCAGCGGCGCCGTGCCCTGGTCGCGGCACCAGGCGTCGAAGTCCTCCCAGGTCGGACGGTGGGTCCGGTCGTACTCCTGGCGAAACGCTTCCCACTGGCTGCGATCGTCGAGCGGCAACCCCGAATACGGAGGCGGGATCTCATGCCCGGCCAGCCCGCGGACCTCGAGCGGATTGCACGACACGATCCGGACGAACGGCTTGCCCGCGGTCTGGAGCGCCGGAAACGAGACGACGTTGTCCTCGACGATCACGTCCGGCTCGTTGCGGGCGATGATCTCGCGGAGTTGCGGCTCGCAATACTTCGCGCCGTCGATCAGGGCCTGCCAGGTCGGCTGCATGAAGGTCGCGAGCTGCTCGATCGTCGGCTTGCGGAACTCCGGCGCGGTGTCGCGGATGAAGTCCTTCCAGAACTGGCCGGCGTCCTGGGCGGGCGCGTCGGGCGGCGGTGGCGGCGACAGGTCGACGAGGTCCTCGACGAACCCGAGCGGCGCCAGGCGGCCGTTCCACGAGGCCTCGGCGGCGAAGACGACCGTGTGGCCGCGCTTGCGGAGGACGTCGCCGATCCCGATGCAGTTGTTCGTCGGGCCGTAAGCCGACTCGGGCATGAACAGGATGGTCAGCGGCTGGGCCATCATCTCCTCGTGACTGAGCGAACCGACGAGACCGTGCCGGGGATCGCGGCGTCATCGTACGCGGCGGACGAGCGCCTCCTCGCCGAGTTGCGCGCGGCGTGGCCGCCGGCGCCGCCGGCCGCGGCGGACGAAGCCCGCGGCTACGTCGCGGCCGATCTCGTCGACCGCGAGCCCTCCGCCGCGCTCCGCCTCGGGGATCGGTTCGCCGTGGCCTTGATGCCCGGTGCGGGTGGTTCCTTCGACGTCGTGCCGCTGGCCCGCGACGAGCTCGTCGTCAGCACGTGGCGTCACGCCCGAGCCGGCGACGGCCTGTCAGCGTTCATTGCCGGGGTGCCGATGGCCTCCGAACGGGCGATCGAGGCCGACCAGACGAACGCCTCGGTCGTCGTCGGCGAACGGGCGATCGTCAAGTGGTTCCGGCGGGTCGGACCGGAGCCGTCGCGGGCAGCCACCCTGATCGCCCACCTCGACGCGGTCGGGTTCGCCGAGATGCCCGCCCCGCTCGGGTCCCTGGTGTGGCCGTCGCCAGCCGGGGTCGAGCTGACGATCGCCCAGGGCGACGCCTTCCTGCCGAGCGCCCGGGACGGCTGGGAATGGGCGGTCGAGCGGCTGGAGCGGCACGTCGACCATGGCGAGACCGACTGTCCGGCCGACTGCGACCCGTGGATCGGGGCGCGACTCGGACAACTCGTGGCGCGGTTGCACGCTGCGCTGCGGACCCCGTCGGCGGCGATCCCGGTCGCGATCGCGACCGCCTCCCCTGCCGTCGTCGACGGCTGGCGCGCCGCGGCGGTTGCGTCCCTCGACGACGCCGTGCGGCTGACGGCGGAACAGGACGTCGCAGGCGCGGCGCTCCTTGCCGCCATCGAGCCGGCGCTGCGAGCCGACCTCGACCGGCTCCGAGTCGAGCGCGACCTGGAGCTCCAGCCGATCCACGGCGACCTCCACGTCGGACAGGTCCTCGCGTGGGCGGGCGGGCTCGCGCTGATCGACTTCGACGGCAACCCGACCCTCGCCGCCGACGCCAACGCCCTTCGCCAGCCCGGCGAGCGGGACATCGCCCAGATGATGATGAGCCTCGACCATGTCGCTCGAATCGTCGACCATCGCTCGGCCGGACATGCCCGCGCGATCGTCGCGGCCTGGATCGCCACGACCCGCCGCGAGTTCCTCGGCGCCATGGACTCCGATCCCGTGATTCTTGCCGCATTCGAGGTCGAGCAGGAATGCCGTGAGCTCGTCTACGCCGCCCGGTTCCTGCCGCGCTGGCGGTACGCGCCCCTGGCCACGCTCCGTGCCCGCTACGGGACGTGAACAGCCGCCATGGGACCATTGCGGCGATGAACCCGCTCCAATTCCTCGCCGACCTCGAGACCAGGCCGCAGTGGCTGGGCTTGCTCGCCGATCGGTTCGCCCGGGCAATCCGTTCGCGGCCGTGCCGCGCGACGTCGAGCCGGGCCGAGGTCCTCGTCGCGGAGCTGCTCGGCGCGACCTGGTGGCGCCGACCCGTGCTCGAGCGTGCACGGGTCGGCAACAAGCCGGTGACGAATCGATCACACTCTTGACGCAGCGTGCCGCCGAGCAGTGAAATGCTCGCGACTGGCACAGGGCCCGCTCCGGCATCATCGGAT
>DATAIW010000142.1:0-2301 GCA_036262455.1 Candidatus Limnocylindrales bacterium
GACTACGGCGCGGGCCTCCAGGCGGTCGACTTCGCCGGCAACCTCGATGCGAGCCGGGTGGCCATCAACCGCTGGGTCGCCGCTCGGACGAGCGACCGCATCCGGGAGCTGCTCGGGCCGGACAGCATCAACAATCTCACCCGCTTCGTCCTCGTCAACGCGATCTTCTTCAAGGCCTCGTGGGCGAGCCCGTTCGAACCGGCGCAGACGACCTCCGCGACGTTCCACCGCCTCGACGGCACCACGCTCAACGTGCCGACGATGCACGGATCGTTCGAGGGGAGCTACGTCCGCGGCGAGGGCTGGCGGGCGATCGAGATCCCGTACGTCGGGGCGACGATGACCGTGATCCTGCCCGATGCCGGCCGGTTTGCGGCAGTCGAGCAGGCCCTCGACAGCGACTTCCTCGCGGCGCTCGCGACGCGCCGCAGCTTCGACCTGGTCCACCTGGCGATGCCCCGCTGGTCGTCGACGACGAGCGTGGATCTCGTGACGACGCTCCGCCAGCTCGGAGTCACCGACCTGTTCGATCCGGGAGCCGCCGACCTGAGCGGCATCGCCGCCGCCGATCTCCACGTGAGCCAGGTCATCCACCAGGCGACGATCGACGTCGACGAGCACGGAACCGAGGCGGCCGCCGCGACGGCCATCGCCGGCGGCACGACCGGAGGCGGACCGGTCACGGAGGTGACAGTGACGGTCGATCGGCCGTTCTTCTACCTCATCCGCGACGGCGACAGCGGCGAGATCCTGTTCACTGGGCGCGTCCTGGACCCGGCGGCGCACTGACCGACCGGCGCTCCTGACGGACCGGGTCCGGCGGCGCGAAAGGGCGTGTCAGCCAGGAACCGGCCATCGTTCGGGCGCCTATTGGCGGACGCCCGGCCGGACCTCGTCGCGCCAGCTGTGGCGCGGCTCGTAGCCGAGAATCCGCCGCGCCTTGTCGATCGAGAGCAGGGTCTCGTTCGCTCCGAGGGTCTTCCGGACCGGGACGCCCGGGAAGACCTCGGCGATGAGCTCCGCCGACGGACGGGTCATGACGGTGTCGGCGTTGGCGATGATGAACACGTCCATGCCCGTTGACGGGTGCTCGAGGGCGAGGCGAACCGCCTGGGCCCCGTCGCGCGCGTCGATGTAGCCCCAGAGGTTCCACTTCCGGGCGAGCGGATCGGCGTCGAACGAGGGAAATCGGACGTAGTCGGCGGGCTCCATCACGTTGGAGAACCGGAGGCCGATCATCTTGAGGGCCGGGTCCCAGCGGCAGAAGTGGCGGGCCATCTCCTCGTCGAGCGCCTTGGCGAGCGCGTAGGCTGTCTCCGGTCGGACCGGGTACTCCTCGTCGACGGGAACGTACGGCGGCGGCGTGTCGAACGGCAGCCCGAGGAGGGTCTCGCTCGAGGCCCAGACGATGTTCCGGATCCCGGCATGGCGAGCGGCGGCAAAGACGTTGTAGCTGCCCTGGATGTTGTTGGCGAACAGGGCCGCGTTCGGTGCCTGGGCGGGACCCGGGATCGCGGCCAGGTGGACCAGGCCGTCGATCGACTCCCAGCCCTCGTCGATGCCCCGGAACAGCTCGTAGACCTGGCCGAAGTCGGTGAGATCGACCCTCGTGAACCGACCGGCCGGCTCGCGTGGCGGAGCCACATCGACGTTCCACACGTCGTGGCCGTGGGCGAGGAGATCGCTGACGGTCGCCCGCCCGAGCTTGCCGCTGCCGCCGGTCACCACGATCCGCATCCGTCCTCCTTCGAGCCGGCGATCACGGGCATTGCCGGGCTTCATCGGAATCATGGGCGCCGCGCCGCGCCGCGTCCAGCGCCCCGCACATCGCCGGCTTGCATTAGTACGTCCGACGATCTATCGTGGGACGATGCAACGAGACGCCAACCGCAGCCCCACCCGCGACCCCGGGCTCCTGATCCTCGCCAGCCTCGCCGCCGGACCGCGCCACGGCTACGCGATGGTCGAGGACATCGCCCGGTTCGGCGGAGCGCGTCTCGGGCCGGGGACCCTGTACGGCGCGCTTGCCCGGCTCGAGGAGGCCGGCCTGATCGAACCGCTCGACTCCCCGGACCGGCGGCGGCCGTACCGGCTGACGCCCGCCGGCAGGGACGTGCTGGCCACCGAGATCGACGCCCTCGAACGGGTCGTCCTCACGGTCCGCAGCCGGATCGCGGATACGTCGCGGTGACCGGGTTCGACGGCGACGGCGCCGGCGCGGGTCCCGGTTCCGACCGGACCGCCGAGCCGATCCGACCGCGGGCTCGGTGGGTTGGCGTCGCAGTGCACCTCTTTCCCGAC